>NZ_JBCGCS010000002.1:0-197366 GCF_038594925.1 Achromobacter sp. JD-1
CGGCTTTCGCCTTGCGTCGCTCGCTGTTTTCAGCAGCAGAGAGGCGAGATTATGAAGAAGTTTTTATCGCTTGTCAAGTCAGCTTCGTTCGCTTTCGCGTCACCGCCTTCTTGCTTGCGACCTCTTCAGATCACCCTCTCTTAGCAGCTATCGAAACATCAGAACACCCATCCGGGTTAACCCTAAGTTTTCGGCAACTGCCAAGCCTGAAACTATAACACGACTTTTGCAGATTATGCAACCGGCTCTTGCCTAATTTGCATCCCATCTTGCAACCCCGCCGCTCGCTTCCGCTTTGCTTTGGCTCTGGAAACCAGAGGTCGGTCATCACTTCAGGTGGCTTGCAATATTGATTAGGGTAAACCCTGAATCGCTATCACCAGCCAAGCCCAAGACTTTAGCACGATTTTTGCAATTTGCGCAACTGGCTTTTGCCTGATTTGCTGCAATACTTGCAATTACCGCTTGGCTGCCAGACATCTATCTACTGGTGGCTTTGCGGCAGGCCGGGTAGGTTTCCTTGCGGATCGCCTGCTGGTTGGCCTGTTGCGCTACTCCTGGCTTCGCGGTTCAAAAACTGCCTGAACTGCGAAGGAGCGAGACTATAGCACAAGTTTTTAGACAGCCCTGCCTGCCTGGCAAGAAAGTTGAGAGAAACCTAAAGAGGCACGATACCGCCACCGCGCTCCGGCCTTCCACTTCGGAACCTATCTATATATATAGCTGGACATATATGGGTAGACCCTGTCGTGCCATCGGACTTGCCTAGCGTTAGGGTACGTTTACTATTCGCCTGTACGCCGCACCTACTTGGAGACGAGCACCCTATGCCCCCAGCCATCGCCCAGAGCGAAGACATCCTGATCAATGTGACCCCATTTGAAACCCGCGTCGCGCTGGTGGAACAGGGATCAGTACAGGAACTGCACGTGGAACGCAGCATCCAGCGGGGCCATGTTGGCAATATCTATCTAGGGCGAGTGGTGCGGGTGCTGCCGGGCATGCAAAGCGCCTTCATTGATATTGGCCTGGAGCGCGCCGCATTCATCCATATTGCGGATCTGCGTGAAAATCGGGGCGAACGCAGCCAGGGACTGACGCCCACGCCGATCGAAAAGCTGCTTTTCGAGGGACAGACCCTAATGGTGCAGGTGGTCAAGGATCCCCTGGGCACCAAGGGCGCGCGACTGTCGACGCAGATCAGCATGGCCGGCCGCATGCTGGTTTATCTGCCGCACGACCCGCACATCGGCATTTCGCAGAAAATCGACGCGGAATCCGAACGGATCCAGTTGCGTGAACGGCTGCAGGCGCTGATGCCGCCTGAAGAAAAAGGCGGCTTCATCGTACGAACCCAGGCTGAAGGCGCCAACGATGAAGAGTTGACTGCAGACCTGGAGTACCTGCGCAAGCTGTGGACCAGCGTCCAGGCGGCTGCGCGCACCCAGCCAGCGCCTGCCCTTCTGCATCAGGATTTGACGCTCGCGCAACGAGTCTTGCGCGACATGGTGGGCCCTCACACCGGGACGATTCTGGTGGATTCGCGTACGACAAGCGCGGCGATGCTGGAATGGGCGCGGACCTACACGCCATCCGTGATGGACCGCATCCAGCATTACAGCGGCGAGCGCCCCCTGTTTGACACGGCTAACGTGGACGACGAGATCGCCCGCGCCTTATCGCGCCGGGTGGACCTGAAATCGGGCGGCTACCTGATCATCGACCAAACCGAAGCCTTGACCACGGTGGACGTGAACACCGGCGGCTTCGTGGGCGGCCGCAATTTCGACGACACCATATTCAAGACCAACCTGGAAGCGGCACAGGCCATTGCGCGACAACTGCGCCTGCGCAACCTGGGCGGCATCGTGATCCTTGACTTCATTGACATGGAAGAGCAGGAACACCGCGACACCGTGCTGGCAGAACTCAAAAAGGCGTTGTCGCGTGACCGCACGCGTATGACGGTCAATGGCTTCACGCAACTGGGTTTGGTGGAAATGACGCGCAAACGCACGCGCGATTCGCTTGCCCACCAACTGTGCGAGCCCTGCCCCATGTGCGAATCACGTGGCAATGTGCGCACGCCGCGCACCGTGTGCTATGAGATTCTGCGCGAAATTCTGCGAGAGGCGCGGCAATTCAATCCGAAGGAATTCCGCATCCTGGCCTCGCAAGACGTGGTGGATTTATTTCTGGAAGAGGAAAGCCAACACCTGGCCATGCTGGGCGATTTTGTGGGCAAGCGCGTGTCGTTGGAAGTCGAAAGCACCTATTCGCAAGAGAAATACGACATCATCCTTGTTTAATACGCGCGCGTTTAACAGATAATCCGCGAACATTCACTTCATTATGCGCGGATTGTGTGTCTTAACGATTCGTTTGAAAACAAGTTTGAAACGAATGGCATTGCAAAAACATAGCCGATAAGCTCGCGGGCGCTTCCAGGGTAAACCCTGTACAAGCGCCTTTTTCATGCTTTCGGAGGTCAATGCAATGAAGTCCCTATTTCGTCCGTTCTTGCTGCTGGTTGCGGCGCTGCCGCTGGTGCTGGCCGCTTGCGGCGACAAGGAACCCGAGCAACGTGCCGCATTCACGCAGTACTTGCAGACCCGCATCGTCGACAAGCCCGGCGTGCGCGTGCCGAAGCTGACGGATGATGAAAAGAAATCCTTTGGCGATTATGCGTCGCACTACGCCGTGATTACCGACTTCAACGCCGGCATGGATGCATCGATCAAGCCCTTGGCGGGTATCGCGCAAAAAGGCACCGTGCGTTCGCTGAACGACATCGTGACGCGCCGCGAGGACCTGAAGACCGCTCAACAGTCGCTGAATGAAATGGGCGCGGCCTTGAAAGAACAACAAGCCAAGGCGGACGCCGCGCACGCGCAGCTCAAGCAGCCCGAAGACCTGAAGGCGGTATACGACAAGGCTTATGAAAAGACCGTGAGCCTGCCCGCCGACACCTTCCGCGACGTGCTACCCGAATTGAATGCCACTTTTGAAAGCGCTCTGAAGATCGGGGACTACGTCGAGGCCAACAAGACGCAGATTGAGATCTCGGGCGCGATCGTTCGGGTGCAAGATCCCGCGGTGCAGGCCGAACTGAATCAACTGCTGCAAGCACTGAATGATCAGGCCAAAAATTTGCAGCAGGCGCAGACGCGCATACAAGCCTTGATGCTGGGCCGATAGGCCATCAGCTCCAACAGCCCCCCATCAGCCCCTGCAAGCCGCGGCGACCTGGTTGCGGCCGGGCTGCTTGGCCCGCCAGATCGCGCGGACGGCGCGCCTTTTGCCGCAGCGCAAGGTTGCGCGCGTGCTCGGGAAGATACCGGGAATTCAAAGCGTAGACGGTCTGTTGGCATGCCGGGCGCGCCGGCTCGGCAAGGCGGGCAGGCAGCTAAGGGGCTGCCGTGGCGCCGATGCGGAAAGGAAAGGCCCGCACCCCGCGGACCTTGTCCGTTTCCCGCTGAGCATTGATTGCCCAGGCAGGCGCCGCGCTGCCAGCCTGAGACAGCAACTGACGCATGACGTCAGCGGAAAAACCACAGCGCAACGCCACAGCCTGGCGTCGGGCAAGCTCAACGCCTACAGCGTGCGGCGTCGTGAAACTCCGGTCGGAATGCAGCATGGCAGCCCCCTGGCAAAAGCCCTTCATGGACGAAGGGTCAGTGCGATCCAATCTACCGCAGTCCGTTGATTCCGCGCGTGAAATGATACGTAAAGTAATGAAAAAATAGAGATATACAGCGTTACACGAGCGGGGTCGGATCGACTGGAGCAGTCTCGCGGTCGGGTTTGTCATTTTTACCGTCGGCCGGGCCCGTCATATTGCCGTACATGAGCGATCGGCCAGCAAACAGCCCACCGGCGACTTCCAGGTCGAAACGCTCGGCGTCGCGCCTGCGCACATCCTCCACCACCTCGTCGGCCTCGTCCGCCGGCACACCAATGGCGCGCAGCGCAGCCCCGCCGAACAACAGGGCGGACTCCAAGGTTTCGCGTATTTGATAATCGACCCCTTCCTTGGCGAGTGCCAGCGAGTGGATCCGGTCATAGGCCCGCACGACCACCCGGACCAGCGGGAATTCAGACTTAATCAGCTTGACCATGTGATTCACGGCCTGGGGGTTGTCGATACAAATCAGGATGGCGCAAGCATGTTCGGCGCCAGCCGTGCGAAGCATGTCGATGCGAGTGCCGTCGCCGTAGTACACCTTCACGCCCCATTTGGCGGCCGCCCGAATGGCGTCGGTATCGGTATCCAGGATGGACACCGTCAAGCCCCGGGCCAGCATCGCCTGACTGACGATCTGGCCAAAACGGCCGAATCCGACGATCAGGGCGCATCCGTCCAGATCTTGGGCGACATCCACCCCATCCATTGATTGCTCGGATTTGGGCAAGAGCCAGCGCAGCGACAGCACGCACAACGGAGTGAGCGCCATGGAAATAATGACGACGGCAGTGAGAACGGCGCCCGTATGCGCGTCGAAAATACCCGCCGTGGCTGCCGCGCCAAAAAGCACAAAGGCAAATTCCCCGCCCTGCGCCAGCAAGGCGGCCCGCGTCACCGCTTCCGCATGCGAGGCTCGCAGCAAGCGCGCCACCGCATACACCCCCACGGATTTCACCAGCATGAACGCCACCACGGCCGCCAGGATCAAGGGCCATTCGCGAATCACTGCCGACAGGTCCAGCGACATGCCCACGCCCAGGAAAAACAGGCCCAGCAATATCCCGCGAAACGGCTCGACTTCGGCTTCCAATTGATGGCGGAAGGTGGACTCGGACAGCAGCACGCCAGCCAGGAACGCCCCCATGGCCATGGACAGGCCGCCCAGTTCCATCAGCAAGGCCGCCCCCAGCACCACCAGCAGCGCGGCGGCGGTCATGACCTCGCGGGCGCGTGCGGCGGCCAGCAGGCGGAACAAGGGATTCAGCAACCAGCGCCCGGCCGCCAGCAACGCCAGGATGCATCCGACAGCAATAGCGGACTGCATCCACGGATTGCCAGGTTCCGCGCCGCTCCCCGCAGGCGCCAGCAAGGCGACCAGGGCAAGCAAGGGCACGATGGCCAGGTCTTCCAGCAGCAGGATGGAGACGATCCGCTGGCCCTGCGCGCTGGTGCTTTCGTCGCGCTCGCCCAGAATCTGCATCACGATGGCCGTGGACGACAGCACGAATCCCATCGCCGCCATGAAAGCCGCGGGTCCCGACAAGCCGGCCAACAGGCCGACGACCGTCAACAAGGCGCCGCACACCACCACCTGCGCCAGACCCAGCCCGAAGATTTCACCCCGCAGCTTCCACAGGCGCGAGGGCTGCATTTCCAGCCCGATGATGAAGAGGAACATGACGACGCCTAGCTCGGCGACGTGGAGGATGGATTTGGGATCGGAAAAGAAGCCGATGCCGAATGGGCCGATCGCCAGGCCCGCCGCCAGATAGCCCAACACCGAGCCCAGGCCCAGGCGCTTGAACAGGGGCACGGCAATAACGGCCGCCCCCAACAAGACGACAACGTTGACGAGTTGATTGCCTTCCATAGGCAGAGCCATAGGGCGTTCCTGGTTACACGGCGGGCCTGGCGCCCTGGATGCGGCAAAAGCCGATAGCGTCCTGGATCAGTCGTCGCGGAACTGCATTTTGTACAAGGAGGCATACAGGCCATTGGCCGCCAGCAGCTCGGAGTGGGGGCCTTGTTCGACGATTTTGCCGGCGTCCAGCACGATGATGCGGTCGGCGTTCTGGACCGTGGACAGGCGGTGGGCGATGACCAGCGTGGTGCGGCCCTTCATCAGGCGTTCCAGCGAGGCCTGCACCTGGCGCTCGGACTCGTTGTCCAGGGCGGAGGTAGCTTCGTCCAGAATCAGGATGGGCGCGTTCTTGATCAGCGCGCGCGCGATCGCCAACCGTTGGCGTTGCCCCCCTGACAGGCGGGCGGCATTCTCGCCCACCGGGGTGTTGATGCCTTGCGGCAAGCCTTCCACGAATTCCAGCAGGTTGGCCGCCGCCAGGGCGTCGCGCACCTTTTGTTCACTGGACTTGCCCAACGCGCCGTAGCCCACGTTGGCCGCGATGGTGTCGTCAAACAGCACGACGTCCTGGCTGACCAGGGACAAATGCGAACGCAGGCTGCGCAGCGTGAGGTCGTTGACTGGCGTGTCGTCCACCAGGATGGTTCCGCTATCGGCCAGCACAAAGCGTGGCAGCATATTGACCAGCGTGGTCTTGCCGCTGCCTGATCGGCCCACCAGGGCGACCGTCTGGCCCGGCTCTACCGTGAAGGAAATGTCGTTGACGGTATCGCGGTCCGCGTCGGGAAAGCGATGTTTGACGTTGCGGAACTCCACCTTGCCGCGCACGGGTTCGGCCAGTTCCTTGGTGCCGGTATCGATTTCAGGCGTCTGGTCGATCAGCGCGAAGACGCTTTCGGCGGACACCAGCATTTTCTGCATGCGGGCGGCCACGTTGGTCAGGCGCTTGATGGGGTCGAAAATCTGCGCCAGCGCGGCCATGAACGAGGCGAAGCTGCCCACGGTCAGCGAGCCATTATTGGCTTGGCTGAGGGCGACGGCAATAACCGCGCCCACCGAAATCGAGATGCAGACCTGGGTCAACGGCGTCAGGGCCGCGTCCGCCGTGGCGGTACGCATGGCGAACCGGCGCAGGCGGCGGCTGACGAAATCGAAGCGACCGCGTTCGACTTCATAGCCGTCGAACAGCTTGATGACGCGCTGGCCGTCGATGCCTTCGCCGACCACGCGGGTCAGTTCGGCGTTCATGTTGACGGTGTCGCGGTTGATGCGGCGCAGGCGCTTGATGAAAAAGCGGGAAATCAGCACCGACACCGGCAGCATGATCAGGATGATCAGCGTCAGCACCCACGACATGTAGAGCAGCACGCAGATCAGGGCGATGACGACCAGGGTTTCGCGCACCAGCACCGTGATGACGTCGGTGGCGTAGCCCGTGACGTTGCCGGCGTCGATGGTGAAGCGGTTGAGCAGGCGGCCGGTGTCACCGCGCTTGAAGTCCTCGTCGGGCAAGCCCAGCAGGCGCTCGAACATGTCGCGGCGCATGCCCAGCAGCACATTGTTGGCCACCCAGGCCAGCAGGTAGTCGCTGAAGAAGTTGCAGATGCCGCGCAGCAGGATCAGGCCGACCACCGCCAACGGCAAGGCCCAGACATAATAGGGTTTGGCCCCCGAAAAGCCACCGTCCAGCAAGGGCTTCATAATGACGGCCAGGACGGGTTGCGTTGCCGCCGCGCCCGCCATCAGCAGGACGGCCAGCAACAAGCCCTTCCAATAGGCGCCCACCCGGCTGTAGATCCGGTTCCAGAGTTCGGACTTGACGGGAGTGGAATCCGCGGGTGTGTTGCGTGCGGCAGAATTCAAAGGGAGCACTCGCTTTTATACAATTGTGCCCAGGATTGTACCGGCTACGCGCCGCCGCGCTGAGTCGCCCTACCCCTAATAAGACTAATTTGCCTCACCCCCCACCCATGTCCGATATCCGCTGTATATACGTCCGGTTACCCAATTGGGTGGGCGATGTTTGCATGAGTCTGCCCAGCCTGCGGGCGTTGGAAGCCAGCGGCCTGCCCCTGGTGATCTGCGCAAGGCCCTGGGCCCGCGACCTGCTGGACGGCGTACCCAAGCACGATTTCATTCCCATGCGCGGCAAGGTCGGCCCGGACCGGGCCGCCGTCAGTGCCCACCGCCGCGGCCTGGGTGCGCTGGGCCGCCGCGCCCGGGGCTTGTTGCTGCCGGACTCGCTGTCCAGCGCGCTGGTTTTCCGGCTGGCGGGCCTGCCCTGCGCCGGTTATCGGGACGACGGCCGCAGCTTCCTGCTGCGCTGGCCCGTGGCCAAACCCGAAGAGACCTTGCACGCCGTGCAGTCCTGGCACCATCTGACCCGCCAGGCCCTGACCCGCTGGGGCCTGCCCAGCGGCCCGGCTCAACCCGGCCCCACGCTCGACCTGCCGTTGACGGCGGCGCACCAGGACGCCGCCGACCAGGCGCTGCGGGCGGCAGGGCTCAGCGCCCAGCGTTTTGTGCTGATCGCCCCCACCGCCACCGGGCTGCACAAGGGCAAGATCAAGGTCTGGCCAGGATTCGATACACTGACTCGCGCCTTGCAGGCCCGTGGCCATACCGTGGTAATGTGCCCCCCTCCGGCCGAAACCGACGAGGCGCGGCGCAATGCACCCACGGCGCAATTGCTGCCCCCCTTGCCGCTGGGCGCGTTTGCCGCACTGACGGCGCGGGCGGCACTGGT
Source organism: Achromobacter sp. JD-1 (assembly GCF_038594925.1). NCBI lineage: Bacteria > Pseudomonadati > Pseudomonadota > Betaproteobacteria > Burkholderiales > Alcaligenaceae > Achromobacter > Achromobacter sp. JD-1. The sequence continues at coordinate 8,293 of NZ_JBCGCS010000002.1, forward strand.
GGTGTGCAACGATTCCGGGGTATCCCACGTTGCCGCGGCGGCGTCCGCCCGCGAACTGGCGTTGTTTGGCGTGACCCGGCCGGGCCGGACCGGCCCGTGGTCGCCTCGCGCGGTATGCGTAGGATCCGAGCACGCATGGCCGACCGTCGATGAAGTTGAACAGCAGGCGTTGACCCTGCTGGACGGGACGAAGTAATCAGGACTGTTTTCACATGACCTTTTCCAGCTATCTCGCAAATCTGATCATTCCTTTCAACTTGTGCGTGACTTTGGTCGTTGTCGGCCTGGTACTGGGCCTGTTCAGGTTACGCAAGACGGGCGGCGCCCTCATTGCCGCTGGCCTGCTGTGGGCCTTGGCGTGGTCGCTGCCGGTGACGTCTCTGTGGTTGGGCGGTGCGCTGGAAACCCGCTATCCGCATCTGCCCCCGGCGGACTCGCCCACGGCCGACGCCATCGTGGTGCTGGGCGGCAATACCGCCAACGGGCGCGCCAACTGGTTCCTGCCTTATGACAAAGAGACCGCGGTGGTCCGCATAGACACCGCGGCCCAACTCTATTTGGCTGGACGCGCGCCCAAGGTAGTGCTGTCGGGCGGCGCATTGGAAGGCGATGTGTCGGAGGCCCGTGGCATGGCGCACGCCATCCGTCAGCAGGGGGTGCCCGAAAGCGCGTTGATACTGGAAAACTCCAGCCGCACCACCTATGAAAACGCAGCCTTGACCGAGGACAAGCTCAAGGCACGCGGCATCGGCAAAGTGCTGCTGGTGACGTCCGCGCTGCACATGCCGCGCGCCATGGCCGCCTTTTCCAAGCAGGGGGTGGAAGCGATCGCCGCGCCGGCTCCGCCGCAGATCGTGGTGCCGGCAGACGAATCGTTACCGCTTTGGTTGCCTGACCAGCGTACGTTTGACGCCAGCCGCTCCATCATCAAGGAATACGCTGGCCTGTTCGTGTACTGGCTGCGCGGATGGGTATGAGCCTGACCGCCGTGGCGCTGGATTGCCGGGCGGGTTGCGGCGCCTGCTGCATCGCCCCGTCCATCACCCAGCCTATTCCGGGCATGCCGCAAGGCAAGCCCGCCGGCGTGCCCTGTATTCAACTGCTGCCCGACATGCGCTGCGCCATCTTCGGCCAGCCTTCCCGCCCGGCGTTCTGCGGCGGGCTGCAACCCCAGCCAGAGATGTGCGGCCCAAACCGGGAACATGCAATCCGGTGGCTGGACGAATTAGAGCGCGCGACGGCGCCGGCGCATTGAGGCTGACGCGGCTGGTGGCGCCCTTACCCGCTCAACCACTTCCCCACTCACCCGCTTACCCACTCAACCACTTACCCGCCCTGCCGCGCTTGAAGCACCTTTTCATATAGCGCTTCATAACGGGAAGCCACCGTTTCCCAGCTTTGGTCGCGGGCGATCTCCAGCCCGCGCCGGATCAGCGTGGCCCGCAACTCCGGTTCGGATCCCAGTCGCTCGAGCGCCTGCGCCAGTTGGGCGCCATCGCGCGGGTCTTGCAGGATCAGCGCGTCTTTGCCCGCCGACAGGTATTGCGCAAAGCCGCAGTAGGCGGGCGAACTGACCACCACCGGCAGGCCATGCGACATCGCTTCCAGCGGCGCCATGCCGTAGCTGTCATTCAGCGTGGGATGCGCGTAAATATCCGCCGCGCTGAAATACTGGGCAACATCAGGCGTCGGGTCGACCAGCGTGACGCGGTGCGCCACGCCATCCGCCGTACGGACCCGGTCGCGCGTGGGTTCATCGGCCCCCACAACCAGCAACTTGTAATGGGCGGGCAGTTGCGCCAGGGCGTCCAGCAACGCCGGCAACCCTTTGCGCAACGGGTTGCGAGCCACCAGCAGGCAGCCGATCGTGTCGGCGTTCCAGCCCAGGCGCGCACGGATCGCATTGCGCCTTGTGGCCACGTCGGCTGAAGGCAGCTTGACCCCTGGCGCGATGATATCCACCTGCAACTGCGGGCCATAGCTACGATGCAACTGCTCCATAATCAAGCCCGACACGGCTACGACGCGTCGGGCGGGCGCACGCCGCACTCGCAATTTTTCCAACAGCAGATAGGTTGCCAGGCGCGGACTCAGCCACGCATTGATACGCTGTAGCAGGTTGACCCGCGCGACGCGGTTGTAGCGCACCGGCGTTACGTGCATGACCTGGATTTCACCCGCCCAGCCGTTCATGTGCGAATGCACGATGTCGAAGCGGCCGCGTGTCAGCCGATCGGCGCGCCAGGCGAAATACAGCACGCGCATCCAGCTCGGCAGCCAGGTGGGAAAGCGCACGGGCAGGAAGCGAAACGGCAGGTCGCTGTCGAAGTCCCGCGCAACCACCGACACGTCGTGCCGCTGGCCCAGCACCCGCATCAGCTCCACCCCGTAGGCCTCCGCGCCGCCGAAGCGGTTACCGAAACGGTCCACCAGCAACGCGATGCGGAGCCGCTGCTCAACGGCGCCGGCGGGTGTCTTCATACCGGGTCAGGCACTTCTGCAGGAATCGGATGATATTGGTGGAACGCGCCACCGTCACCCGAGGCAGGCCGAAAGGATCGTCGGACGCAGCTGCCAGGCCGCGCTGCGTCAGCGTGGCGTTGTCATAGCCAGCTTCGCGCGCCATGGCGCGATGCTCGGGGCCGTGATCGCCGTAGGGATAACAAAAAGCAGTCACCGGTGCGCCCAGCGCCTGTTCCAGTTCGTTCTTGGATTCCACGATCTGGCGGCGCGCTTCGTCGAGGGGCATCTCCGGCAAATGGACGTGGTCCAGCGTATGCGAGCCGACTTCGTTGCCAGCCTGCGCCCATTCGCGCATTTCGCCCACCGACATCAAGGCGGAAAACGGAATGCCTTTCTGCAAGTCCCAGACGTTGCCGCCGTCGAACTGGCGCGCCACGAAGTAATTGGTGGCGGTGAATCCCAGTTCGCTCAGCACGGGCATCGCATTGTGATGCACGTTGCGATAGCCGTCGTCGAAAGTCAGGCCGAACACCTTGCCTTGCCGTTCGCCGCGCACATACGGCATGACGTCGCGCATCGACAGGCCCCGATACCCCAGCCGACGCATCCAGCGCATCTGTCGGGCAAAGCTGTCGGGATGTACGGTCAACCCACGAAACGGCGTGCCCTTGGGGTTGGGTTCGCCGATTTGGTGGTACATGAGAATTGGAATAGACATAAGGCGGGATTATAGAGTCCGGCGTCCATCCAGCGTACGCTGGTAGACATCCAGTGTGGCGGCGGCGAAACGCTCCAGATTGAAGTCGCGCAGGCTGGTTTCACGCGCACGCGCGCCCATCTCGCGAACCGCGTCGGGATGGTCCAGCATGAAACGCAGCTTGTCCGTCATGGCGGCCACGTCGCGCACCGGCACGATCCAGCCGTCCACGCCATCCGTCACATTTTCGGGCAGGCCGCCAGCGTTGGTGACCAAGGCCGGCAAGCCCAGCGCCATGATCTCGCGGCAGGCGAACGACAGGGCTTCACGGTACGACAGCACGAAGCCCGCGTGACAGGACGCAAGCGAGGCACGCACATCATCGAGCAGCCCCGGAAAGCGAACCTGATCGATCATGCCCAGTTCGCGCACGCGCGCCAGCTTGGCTTCGGATGGCGGGTCGCCCGCCACCATCAGCAGCACGCGGGTCCTGTCGGCGGGCGGCAGAGCCGCCACCGCCGCAACCAGATCCAGCCAGCCCTTGTCGAAGTCGGTGCCGCCCGCGCTGCCCAGCAGCAGCTTGCCTTGCCAATCCGCGCCGAAGATCAGCGCGCGCAGCTTGTCCAGACTTTCCGGCGGCGGCGGCGCAAAAAAGACGGTGTCGATGCCATGCCGGATGGTGGTGATGGGGCGCTTGCGGTACGGCGAACGCTGCATCAGGCCATGGATGTAATCGCTGACCGCGATGCCGTGGTCGGTCGCCAACGCCACCCGAAGCTTGTGGCCAAAGCTGGAAAGCGGGTGATCGTTGTGCTTGGTGAACACGATGCACGGGCGCCGCGCCATGCCCAGCGTGGCCAGCATCACCTGCTTGTGGTCGGCCGAGCCGTTGGCGTGGATGATGTCGAAACCGCCGGTCTTGATCAGGCGGTTTAATTTGGCGCGGTCCTTGAACCAGGATGACGGGCGCGTGGTGTAGCGCATGTCTACCACCGTCACGCCCGGGATCGTGCGCGCATAGCGGTACAGCCGGCTGGTGGCAGGCGCGGCAACGGTGATGTCGTGGTTGGGCGACAAGGCGCGGGCCAGGTTGATGATGTAGGTAACGTGGCCCCCGCCATTGCCACCGTGGAAGTTCGTATAGAGGATCTTCACTTCTGCTTCTCGGCCAGGAACATCAGCTTGGAATAGCGGAAAAAGCTGCCCGCGGCCGCGGTCACGGCCAACACCAGCCCATGCCTGCCATCGAGAAACCCGCGCCGGATCAGATAGATGCGCACAAAGGTCCAGAACCCATGGCCCAGCGCGCCAAACACCGACGTGCGGCGTCCCTTGGCATACATCATGGCCGCAGCGTCCGAGGAATAGCGGTTGACCTTGTTGATCAGCGCGTCCAGGTTGTCGTAGGGATAGTGATTGAAATAGCCCTGCAATTTCAGCGGCTGGCCTTGGGCGGGCACCACGCGCTCATGCACGGCGGCGTCCGTAAAACGCGCCGTGCCGCGCTTGAACAGGCGCAGCACGTAGTCGGGCCACCAGCCGCTGTGGCGAATATCCTTGCCGCAGAAGTTCGACAGGCGGGCGATCTCGTACGCATCGGCGCGCGGGTTGGCCAAGACGTCCTGGATTTCGTGCGCCAGTTCGGGCGTGACACGCTCGTCGGCGTCGATGGACAACACCCAGTCGCCCGTGGCCAGGTCCAACGCACGATTTTTTTGCGGGCCGAAACCGGGCCAGTCGGCCGTGACCTCGACGCGCGCGCCCAAGGCCTGCGCCAATTCCACGGTGCCGTCGGTACTGCCGGAATCGACCACGATGAATTCATCGGCGAAGGACACGGACTTCAGGCAGGCGGCAATGTTCGCCGCTTCGTTCTTGGTGATGATGATGACCGATAACTTCATGCGCGATTCCTAAGACGCTTTTTCCAGGCTTTCCAGGCGTGGTAGCGGGGCCCCCAAAAGGGGTCGCGCGACAACCAGATACGCCGGTTGAGCCAGCTTCCGCCCTGATTGCGCACGGCGAAACGATAAATGTGTTCGGGGTCCGCGCCGGGCGTGTTCTGGCCAAAGGGGTCGGTCGTGTACAGGTGAGCAAAACCGGCCTGGCGCGCGGCCGCAACGTAGTCAGCGTCGAAGTAGCCCTGCGGCCAGCAAAGATGGTCGCTGACCGACCCCAGGCGCTGCACAAGGACCTGGCGGGAATCGTGCAGTTCCTGTGCGATGCGGGCGCGCTTGGCGTCCACATCGTTGTCGCAGACCTTATCCCAGCGGGTGTGGGTGTGCGTGTGCGAGTGGAATTCAAAGGTGCCCGCGGCCTGCATGGCTTCGATCTCGCTCCAGCGCAGCATGGCTTCGTCGCTGCGGCCCGACGCCACCAACTCCTTGCAGGCGTTGTGGTCGGGCGTGGCCGGCAGCACGCCGCCCTGACCCGCGTGCGGCCGCACCGGGCCATTGCCGATCCAGCCCGTGATGGTGAACAGCACGGCGCGCATGCCATGGCGCGCCAGAACCGGATGCGCGTGTACCCAGTTGTTCAGGTAGCCATCGTCGAAGGTGATCAACACGGAACGCGCGGGCACGGGCTGGCCGGCCAGGTAGCCGGCGAACTCGGCGGCCGTCAGCGATTGGTAGCCCGCGCGCGCCAGCCGCGCAATCTGTGCCTCGAAGACATCGGGAGTCGCCGCGATCATGCCGCCCGCGGGGGTGACATGGTGGTACATCAGCACGGGAACGTTGGGCGCGTTCATGCGGCGCGTTCCGCCAACCACTTCAGATAGATGGCTTCGGTGGTTTCGGCAAGCCGCGCTGGCGAAAACACGGCCTCTTCCCAGACCATCTTGCGGCCGGCCTCACCCATGCGGCGACGCAGCGCCGGGTCGTCGATCAGGCGTTGCAGCGCATCGCTCAGCGCCTGGGGATCCTTGGGCGGCACCAGGATGCCCGTGTCGCCATCGCGGAACATTTCGGATACCCCACCCACGTCGGTGCCCACCACCGGCAAACCGCTGGCCTGAGCTTCGACATACACCGTGCCGGATGCCTCTTGCTGCGTGGCCAGCGCAAACACGTCAAACCCGGCCAGCAGATTGGGCACATCGCGGCGCATGCCCAACAGGTGGATGCGATGCTGCAGGCCCAACTGGGCCACGTATTCCTGCGTTTGCTCGAAAACCGGCGAGCCGCCGCCCACAAACACCAGATGCACTTTGGGACGGCTTGCCATCAGCGGCACCATCGCGTCGATCAGGTCCTTGTGGCCCTTGGTGGCGCGCATGACGGCCACACAGCCCACGACGACATCATCATCGGCCAGGCCGAGTTCGTCACGCAGCGTCGACCGCTCGACCGGCGCCGGCAAGACGATAGGCGAGTAGACCGTGGCCACTTTGTCGGCGGGCACGCCCCGCTGGATCAGGTGCTTGCGCACGTGGTCGCTGACGGCGGTGACGCGGTGCGGCAGCCAGGTGTAGGACCACATCGAACCGACCTTGTTCGACAAATGCCGGGTACGCACGATCAGCGGCGTGCCGGCCAGCCGGCCGCTCATGCCCGCGATGACCGTGTCGCGCCGACTGTGCGTGTTGAGCACGTCAAAGCGCCCGTCCCGCAAAATTCGGCGGACGGCGGCCACGCCCTTGAAATAATTCACCGGCCCGTCCATGTCGACCTTGTGCACCGTGAAGCCGGCATCCGCCAGGCGTTCGAACAACATGGCACGCGATTGGCAGATGGCTTCAACATGGTGGCCGCGCGCACGCATGGCCGCCATTTCCTTGAAGATCCGCCCCTCTTGGCCGCCGAAACTGGTGGCCGCTTCGGAATGGACGATGCGCAGGCTTCTCATCAATAGGTCACCTCAACCCCATCGGGTTTGGTCCAGGCATTCAGGTTCTCAAGCAGCGTGTCGGCCATGCGTACGCGCCACTCTTCGCCCAAGCGCACTGTGCAATTGAAATTGTTCTTGGTGTAGACGATATCCACCGGCACACCCGGGATGCCGTTCTCGGGTTCGGCCCGGAACGGGTTCAGCATCTGGCGCAAGCGGGCGGCATCGGCCGAGCCATTGAGCTTGACGCGCAGCGACTTGGCGCGCGCTTCGCGGGCCAGTTGCAGGTCGTACAGTTGCTCGGCCACGATACGCATGCCGCCGGAGTAGTCGTCGTTGCTGACCTTGCCCTGCACGATGACCAGTTGATCTTCGCGCAAGCGGTTGCGGTGCTTTTCGTAGAGCTCGTTGAACACCGAGATCTCGACCTGCGCGGTGCCGTCATCCAGCACGGCAAACACCATCTTGCCGCGCCGCGTCATCATGACACGCACACTGGCCAGCACACCGCACATCCACTGAAGATCGCGCTGCGGTTCCACGCGCGCCAGTTGCATGGGCACGATGCGGCGCACTTCGTCGCGCCAGGCGTCAAACAAGTGGCCGCTGTAGTAGTAGCCCAGTGCGGACTTTTCTTCGGTCAGCTTCTTGTGCAGGTCCCACGGCGCCACCTTGGCCAGTTCGCCCGCGACCACGTCACCGCTGTCGTCGCCGAACAATGACGCCTGATTGGCGCTGCGAGCCGCCTGTTCCGCCGCTTCCATCGCGGTGGGCACCGACGCCAGCATCGCGGCGCGGTTGGGTTCGATGGTGTCGAACGCGCCGGCCTTGATCAGCGCTTCGATGGTGCGGCGGTTGACCGCCTGCTTGCCCACGCGGCGGCAGAAATCGAACAGATTCAGAAACGGGCCGCCTTCCTTGCGGGCGCGCAGGATGTCTTCGACCGCCCCCTGCCCCGTGCCCTTGACGGCGCCCAGGCCATAGCGCATGGTGCGCGGCGGCTTGCCTTTTTCGGTGTACTTGTCCTTGACGGGTTCGAAGCGGTAGCCCGAAAAATTGACATCAGGCGGCAGCACTTCGACGCCGTTGTCCTGGGCGTCGCGGCAGAAAATCTGCACCTTGTCCGTGTCGTCCATGTCGGACGACATGGTGGCGGCCAGGAATTCGGTGGGGTGATAGGCCTTGAGCCAGGCGGTCTGGTACGAAATCAGCGCGTAGGCGGCCGAGTGCGACTTGTTGAAGCCGTAGCCCGCGAACTTTTCCATCAGGTCGAACAGCTTGACCGCCAGGTCCGGGTCGTGGCCCTTTTCCTTGGCGCCCTGTTCGAACAGTTCGCGGTGCTTGGCCATTTCCTCGGGCTTTTTCTTGCCCATGGCGCGGCGCAGCAGGTCAGCGCCGCCCAGCGAATAGCCCCCGATGATCTGCGAGATCAGCATCACCTGTTCTTGGTAGACGATGACCCCGTAGGTGCTCTTCAGCGTGCTTTCCAGGTCGTTGTGGAAATAGTCCACCGCGGCGCGGCCGTGCTTGCGGTTGACGAAGTCGTCCACCATGCCTGATTCCAGCGGCCCCGGACGATACAGGGCCAGCATGGCGATGATGTCTTCGAACGTGTTCGGCCGCAGCTTCTTCAGCAGCTCTTTCATGCCGCGCGATTCCAGCTGGAACACGGCGGTGGTGTTGGCGTCGCACAAGATCTTGTAGGCGGCCGGGTCGTCCAGCTCAAGCGCCATGACGTCGAAGTCGCGCTTGTCCTCGTTGAACTGGCGCACGTAGCGCACGGCCCAGTCCAGGATGGTCAGGTTGCGCAGGCCCAGGAAGTCGAACTTGACCAGGCCGGCGGCTTCGACGTCGTCCTTGTCGAACTGCGACACCGCGCTGTTTTCCTGGCCCGGCTGGCAATACAGCGGGCAGAAGTCGGTGAGCTTGCCGGGCGCGATCAGCACGCCGCCCGCGTGCATGCCGATGTTGCGGGTCAGGCCTTCCAGCGGTTTGGCCAGGTCGACCAGCGCGCGCACTTCCTCTTCCTGTTCGTAGCGGTCCTTGAAGGCGGGTTCGTCCTTCAGGGTGCGTTCCAGCGTCCACGGGTCCATCGGGTTGAACGGGATCAGCTTGGACAGGCCGTCGCAGAACATATAAGGCATGTCCAGCACGCGGCCGGCGTCGCGCACCACGGCCTTGGCGCCCAGCGTGCCGAAGGTGGCGATCTGGCTCACGGCGGCGCGGCCGTACTTTTCCTTGACGTAATCGATGACCCGTTCGCGGTTGTCCTGGCAGAAGTCGATATCGAAGTCGGGCATGGAGACCCGTTCCGGGTTCAGGAACCGCTCGAACAGCAAGTCATAGCGAATGGGGTCCAGGTCGGTAATGCCCAGCGCGTAGGCCACCAGCGAACCCGCGCCCGAGCCTCGGCCCGGGCCAACGGGCACGCCGTTGTTCTTGCCCCAGTTGATGAAGTCTTGAACGATCAGGAAGTAGCCCGGAAAGCCCATCTGGATGATGGTCTTGCATTCCCAGCGCAGGCGCTCGTAGTATTGCTCGCGCTTGGATTCGCGTTCGGCCTCGTCCGGAAACAGGAACGCCATGCGCTTTTCCAGACCCTCTTCCGACAACTGGACCAGGTAGTCGTCCAGCGTCACGCCGTCGGGCGTGGGGAAGTTGGGCAGGCGCGGCTTGCCCAGCACCAGGCTCAGGTTGCAGCGCTTGGCGATTTCAACCGTGTTGGCCAGCGCCGAGGGCACGTCGGCGAAGCGGCGCGCCATTTCCTCGGAACTCAGCAGGTACTGCTCTTTGGTGAAGCGGCGCACGCGGCGCGGGTTGGCCAGGATTTCGCCTTCGGCAATGCAGACGCGGGCCTCGTGCGCCTGGAATTCGTATTCGTCCAGAAACTGCACGGGGTGCGTGGCCACCACCGGCAAGCCGGCTTCGCCCGCCAGCCGCATGGCGGCCTGGGTATAAGCTTCGTCGCCATCCATGCCGGCGCGCTGCAATTCAATGTAGTAGCTGCCCGGAAACAGATGCGCCCATTGGCGCGCCAAGGCTAGCGCCGACACCGCGTTGCCAGCGTCCAAAGCCTGGCCCACGTCGCCCATGCGACCGCCCGACAGCGCAATCAGGCCTTGCTGGCCTTGCAGCCATTCGCGGCGGATTTCAGCGCGGCCCTTGCCCTGGTTCGTCAGGAAGGCCTTGGACAGCAGTTCGCACAGGTTCAGGTAGCCTTGATGGTTGCGCACCAGCAACAGCAGCCGGAACGGCTTGGCCGGGTCGTCATCATTGCTCAACCAGACGTCACAGCCAGCAATCGGCTTGACCCCTGCGTTGCGCGCGCCTTTATAGAATTTGATCAGACCGAAAAGGTTGGACAGGTCGGTCAGCGCCACGGCGGGCTGGCCCAGCTTGGCCACGCGCTTGATCAGGTCGGGAATGCGCACAATACCGTCCACCACCGAGAACTCGGAGTGGACACGCAGATGCACAAAGGGGGGCGGGTTTGTTACGGCTTCGGACATAGCGGGAATTGTACCCAGGGATCACGGTCCAAGCCCCTGCATCCAAGATTTCCGAAGCGGGGCATTGCGCCCGTTGTGTAACAATACAAGGTCGATCTGACCCATCTGTCGCAGGACCACGTTTACGTATGAAATGGTTAATACCCGGGATATGGCTGGCCGCCATCCTGTTTGCGCACTTCCGAGGCCGAGTCAAACTGCCGCTAGGCCGGCAACTGCTGGACCACTCGGTATTGCTGGCCCCCATCAACGCCTTCATGGTGTTGGCCTCGCGGGTGCCCTCCACGCCCTACCTGACGACCAGCGAAATCGCCGAACTCAAGGTGCTGGACGACAACTGGGAGACGATCCGCGAAGAAGCGGTGCAAATGGCGGAAATGCAGCGGATCAGAGCCGCCGACGCTCACAACGACATTGGTTTCAATTCTTTCTTCAAGTACGGCTGGAAGCGGTTCTACCTGAAGTGGTATGACGCCCGCCACCCCTCCGCCGAAGAACTCTGCCCCAAGACGGTCGCCATTCTGAAGACGCTGCCCAAGGTCAAGGCCGCGATGTTTGCCGAACTGCCTCCGGGCGGCCAGTTGAATCCGCACCGGGACCCGTTTGCCGGATCACTGCGCTACCATCTTGGCCTGGTGACGCCCAACGATGACCGCTGCCACATCATCGTCGATGGCGAATCCTATAGCTGGCGCGATGGCGAAAGCGTGGTGTTCGACGAAACCTACGTGCACGAAGCCTATAACCACTCGGAGCAGAACCGCATCATCCTGTTCTGCGACGTTGAACGTCCGCTGAAATGGCGCTGGGCCGAAGCGTTCAACCGCTGGTTCGGGCGCGTGGTGATGTCGGCGGCCAGCTCGCCCAACGACGGCGGCGACCAAACCGGCGCCATCAACCGGCTGACGCACGCGCACTGGGTCATCGACCAGAAGCGCAAGGCCTTCAAGACCTGGAACCGCACGGTCTACAAGGCGACCAAGTTCGCCCTGATTGCGCTGGTAATCGTGGGCTTTCTCGCCCTGTAGACCGGTCTCATCACGGCTCGGACGGCGCGCACCGTCCAAGCCGTGAAACCTGCATCAGCGCTTGATCGATTCCCAGCTTTTCATCAGCCGCTTCACCGAAACCGGCATCGACGTGCGCAGTTCTTGCGCAAACAACGCCACTCTCAGTTCTTCCAGCAGCCACCGGAATTCGTCCAGGCGCGGGTCCGGTGCGCCCTTCAATGCCGATCTGGCGCGCTGGTACTGCGTCAGCAGCGGCGCCATCTCGGCCACCAGCTTGGCATCGCGCGCCGGGTCGGCGCGCAGTTTGTCGATGCGGGCAATGGCCGCCTTCAGATAGCGCGGGTAATGGGACAACTGCGCATAAGGCGTGTCGCGGATGAACCACTTGGGCATCAGGGCGCTTAGCTGCTGTTGCAGGTCGGCATAGGCCGAGGCATGCGGCTTGGCTTGCGGCAGCTTGCGTTGCACCGCCGCGTACTCGGTCAGCACCGCGCCGGCCAGCCGCGCCACTTCCTGCGCCAACAGCCCCAGCCGCCCCTTGCCTTCCGCGCGGCGGGCATCGAACTGCTGCTCGTTCACCGGCCATGGCTCGGCCAGGCACGCCTGCCCCAGCGCGCAGTCGATGATCTGGTCGCGCAGTTCTTCCTGCGTGCCCAGCGTCATGTACAGCATGCTGATCTTGGTCAGGTCCGTCAGGTTCTTTTCCAGGAACTTGACCTGCTCGCGCAACCCCAGGCGAAACAGCTTCAACAGGCCGGCCCGATGATGCTTGCGCGCTTCGTCCGGGTCGTCGAACACGTCCAGGTCGCAATGCGCGCCACGGTCCACCAAGGCCGGATAGCCGATGACCGACTGGCCGCGCCGCTTGATCTCCATGATTTCGGGCAAGGGGCCGAACGACCACGTCGTCAGGTTTTCGTGCGCCAGCGCCTGAGCCACCTGCGTATCGCTGGCGGCCAGTTGCTGGAAGGTGGCCTGCGCCTGCTTGCCGAATTCGGCCCGCAACTGCGCCAGGTTGCGTCCGGCCGCCAACATGCGGCCGTGCTCGTCCACCACGCGAAAGTTCATGAACAAGTGCGCGGGCAGGGTTTCAAGCTTGAAGTCGCCCACGGCGGGGCGCACCTGCACCTGGTCCCACATATCGGCGATGATCGCGTCAACCAGGCCTTGTTGCGGATCGGCCTGCCGTTCAAACCAGCGCTCATAGAAACCGGCCGCGTAGTCAGGCAGCGGCACGCAATGGCGGCGCAGCTTTTGCGGCAGCGACTTCAGCAGCAGGTGGACCTTTTCCTTCAGCATGCCGGGCACCAGCCACTCGCAGCGGTCCGGGTCGATCTGGTTCAGCGCAAACAGCGGCACCGACAGGGTCACGCCGTCGCGCGGGGAACCGGGCTCGAAGTGGTAGTCCAGCGCCATCGTCACGCCCTGCCATTCCACCTTTTTGGGGAAGACATCAGTGGTGACGCCAGCGGCTTCGTGCCGCATCAGCTCGTCGCGCGTCAGCATCAGCTTGGCGGCCGCGGCCTTGTCCAGACCGGACACCCACTTTTCCAGCGAGGTCGTCTGCGATATATCGGCCGGAAGCTGGCGGTCGTAGAAGGCGAAGATCAGCTCGTCGTCCACCAGGATGTCCGGGCGGCGCGTCTGGTGTTCCAGCTTTTCAATACCGGCGATCAGCTTGCGGTTGTGCGCCACAAACGGCAGGCGCGTGTCGATCTCGCCCGGCACCAGCGCCTGGCGGATGAAGAGTTCGCGCGCCTGCGTCGGGTTGACGCGGCCGTAATGGATGCGCCGCCCGGTGTAGATGGTCAGCCCATACAGCGTGGCGCGCTCGTTGGCCACCACCTGCCCGGCCTTCTTTTCCCAACGCGGGTCCGACCAGTTCTTGCGGATCAGGTGCGCGCCCACCTTTTCCAGCCACACGGGATCAATGCGCGCCACGCAGCGGGCATACAGGCGCGTGGTGTCGACCAGTTCGGCCGCCATGATCCAGCGCCCGGCTTTCTTGACCAGGCGCGAGCCAGGATGGATATGGAAACGGATTTCGCGCGCGCCCTGGTAGTGGCCACCTTCATCGCTTTTGAAACCGATATTGCCCAACAAGCCCGACAGCAGCGCCAGGTGCAGTTGCTCGTAGGTGGCTTCCGCCTGGTTGACACGCCAGCCCTGCTCGCCCACCAACGCCGCCAGTTGCGTGTGCACGTCGTGCCATTCGCGCAGCCGGATGGGCGACAGGAAATTCTGCCGCAAGAGGTTCACCAGCTTGCGCTGCGACGCTTTGTGCTGAACCTGTTCGCCATACCAGCGCCACAGTTTCAGGAAGGAAATGAATTCCGATTTGTCGTCGGCAAACTTGGCGTGCGCGGCTTCGGCGGCTTCGCGCTCTTGCATGGGCCGGTCGCGCGCGTCCTGCACCGACAGGGCCGACGCAATGATCAGCATCTCGGCCAGGCATTGATGTTCGCGCGCGGCCAGGATCATGCGGCCGATGCGCGGGTCCACCGGCAGCTTGGCCAGTTCGTGGCCCGTTTCGGTCAGCACGAACGATGCGCCAGTGCGCGAAGCTTCGGCCTCGTCCTCGGAGGCGGACGCGAGTTCAATCGCGCCCAGCTCTTGCAGCAGGTGATAACCGTCGGCCACCGCGCGGCCCGGCGGGGCCTCGACGAAGGGGAACTGCTCGATGTCGTCCAGCTTCAGCGACTTCATCCGCAGGATGACGGACGCCAGCGACGAACGCAGCACTTCGGGGTCGGTGAACGCCGCGCGGTTATTGAAATCCAGTTCGTCATAGAGCCGGATGCACACGCCCGGGCCCACGCGGCCGCAACGGCCCGCGCGCTGATTGGCCGACGCACGGCTGATCGGCTCGATGCGCAACTGCTCGACCTTGTTGCGCCATGAATAGCGCTTGATGCGCGCCAACCCGCTATCGACCACGAAGCGGATGCCGGGCACCGTCAACGAGGTCTCGGCCACGTTGGTGGCCAGCACGATGCGCCGCGCATTGGTGCGCGGGTGGAAGATCTGTTCCTGCTCGGCCTGCGACAGGCGCGCGTACAGCGGCAGCACTTCGGTGCCGGCCGGGTGTCGCTTGCGCAAGGCTTCGGCGGACTCGCGGATTTCGCGTTCACCGGGCAGGAACACCAGCACGTCGCCGGGGCCATGGCGGGCGCACTCATCCACGGCGTCGACGATGGCGTCGATCAGGTCGCGCTCTTCGTCGCCCGACATGCGTTCGCGGTCTCGGCCCGGCTTGGCGGCGGGCGCGGCGGCGTCCTCGGCCAGTTCTTCGCGCACGGGGCGGTAGCGCACCTCCACCGGGTACAGGCGGCCCGACACCTCGATGACGGGCGCGGGTTTGTCTTCCGATGCCGCGAAGTGCTTGGCGAAGCGGTCCGCGTCGATGGTGGCCGACGTGATGATCAGTTTCAGGTCCGGGCGGCGCGGCAGCAGTTGCTTCAGGTAGCCCAGCAGGAAATCGATGTTCAGGCTGCGCTCGTGCGCCTCGTCGATGATGATGGTGTCGTAGCGGCGCAGGAGCGGGTCGCGCTGCGACTCGGCCAGCAGAATGCCGTCGGTCATCAGCTTGATGGACGCGTTGGGGCCGGTGCGGTCGTTAAAGCGCACCTGATAACCCACCACTTCGCCCATCGGCGTGTTCAGTTCTTCGGCGATGCGCTTGGCCACCGACGTGGCGGCCAGGCGGCGCGGCTGGGTGTGGCCGATCATCTTCTGGCGGCCACGGCCCAGTTCCAGGCAGATCTTGGGCAACTGCGTGGTCTTGCCCGAGCCCGTTTCGCCGCTGACGATCACCACCTGATGGCCGGCGATGGCGCGCGCGATCTCCTGCCGCCGCGCACTGACGGGCAGGTCTTCGGGATAAGCCACGACGGGGATCGGGCGCTCGGGGCGCGCAGGGCGCTCGGGTCGATCTGCACGCGGCGGGCGCTCGGCGCGCTCGGGGCGATCAGCATCGCCCCGCTCCGGGCGGCCAGGGCGTTCAGCGGACGCCGGCCGCGCGGGCCGGTGGGGCGCGCGGGTGGCCTCGGCCGAGGCGGCCGACGCGTCGTTGGCCCCCGGGGAAGCCGCTTTGGGCGCCCGCGGGCGGGATGATTCAGGCATGTACGATAGTCCGGTTAGCCGGGCATTATAAATTTCTATGGCTTCCCTGCCTGAAGGTCCCCGCATACCTCTTGAAATCAGGCACGAAATTGGCGCTGATTTCCCGCCTGCACACCGGCCCGTCGGCCATATAATTTCGCCACGCCGTCATGCGACGGCGCTATGACGCGGCAAGATGCCGCGTTTTTACCGACTCTCAGGAATCCTTCCGCCCATCATGCCCGACCTGGAACCAGACACCGTCTCCGCCCTTGAAGCCCCGGAATTCGCAGCCGCGCAGTTCGTCCGATGGTTTCGCGACGTAGCGCCCTATGTGCATGCGTTCCGAGGCAAGACCTTCGTGGTGGCGTTCGGCGGCGAACTGGTGCAGGCCGGCGCGCTGAACACCCTGGTGCAGGACTTGTCGCTGCTGTCGTCGTTGGGCATCCGGCTGGTGCTGGTGCATGGCTCGCGTCCGCAGGTCAATGAGCAACTGCGCTTGAAGGGCTACACCCAGCAGTTCGACCGCGGCCTGGCGCCCACCGACGCCGCCGCGCTGGAATGCGCCAAGGAAGCCGCGGGCGAAATCCGCCTGGACATCGAAGCGGCGTTCAGCCAGGGCTTGCCCAACACGCCGATGTCTCACGCACACATCCGCGTGATTTCCGGCAACTTCGTCACGGCCCGCCCCACGGGGGTGCTGGAAGGCGTGGACTACAAGCACACCGGCCAGGTGCGCAAGATCGACGTCGAAGCGCTGAAATTCGCCATCGAGAAAGGGTCGTCGGTGGTGCTGCTGTCCCCGCTGGGCTTCTCGCCCACCGGCGACGCCTTCAATCTGGCCATGGAAGACCTGGCCACCAGCGTGGCCGTTGCGCTGCGCGCCGAAAAGCTGATTTTCCTGTCCAGCTCGCAAGGCGTGCTGAACGACGACGGCACGCTGGACACCGAACTGGCCCGCATTGATGCCGACGCGCTGCTGGCGGGCGGTGAACTGGATGAGGAAACCCACGCCTTCCTGCAATACGCCTCGCTGGCGGTCAAGCGCGGCGTGGCCCGCGCCCACCTGCTGCCCTTCGCGCTGGATGGCAGCGTGCTGCTGGAAATTTTCACCCACGATGGCGTGGGCACCATGGTGGTGGAAGACACGCTGGACGACCTGCGCGCCGCCACGATCGATGACGTGGGCGCCATCCTGAGCCTGATTGAACCGCTCGAGGCTGACGGCACGCTGGTGCCGCGCCCGCGCAGCGTGATCGAACGCGATGTTGAAAACTTCACGGTGCTGGAGCACGACGGCGTGATCTACGGCTGCGCCGCGCTGCACACCTTCGCCGACGAGCAGATGGCCGAAATGGCCTGCCTGATCGTCCACCCCGAATGGCAGGGTTCCGGCGAAGGCGAAATCCTGCTGCGCCACATGGAATCACGTGCCCGCGCCACCGGCGCCAAGCGACTGTTCGTGCTGACCACGCGCACGTCGCACTGGTTCATCAAGCGCGGCTTCGTACAAGGCGGCGTTACCGACCTGCCGCGCGAAAAGCAGAACAACTACAACCGGTCGCGCAACAGCCTGGTGTTCATCAAGAAGCTGTAAGGCGGGCCAACGTCGGGGCCTGGCCGCAGCGACGGCTGACCGCAGCATCGGCTGACCGCAGCGACGGCTGACCGCAGCGACGGCTGACCGCAGCACCTGAAGGGGCTTGGCGCCTGCCCTGCGCCAAGCCCGCTAAAATACTGCGTTATTCCTATTTTCGGCAGCGAACCATGTCCCGTATCGTCAACTGTGTGAAATTGAAGCGTGAAGCCGAAGGGCTGGACTTCCCCCCTTACCCCGGCGAGCTTGGCACCAAGATCTGGCAGAGCATTTCCAAGGAAGCCTGGGAAGAATGGAAAGCCATCCAGACGCGCCTGGTCAATGAAAACCGCTTGAACCTGGCCGATGCCCGGGCGCGCAAGTATCTGAAGGAACAGATGGAACGTTTCCTGTTCGAAGACGGCACCGTCGAAGCACACGGCTACGTTCCGCCTTCGGCCTGACCCGGCCACGCCGTCATTCAGGCGGCGCCCCACCACGAAGCCCCTCCTCGCGCGAGGGGCTTCGTATTTGCGGCGTCGGTGCGCCAGGGGCGGCGCGCCGTGCACTGCCCTTAAGATCGAAGTTTGCAGGCCGTATTAATGCTGTCATGAAAGAAGAATCGCGCTTGTCTCTCCCCGCCGATCCGCCGCCGTCCATCCAGCGCGCCATGGCGATCCCGCCTGACCGCCAGACGGGCACGATCCACGACGTGCGGCACGTTGTCATCCTGATGCAGGAAAACCGGTCATTCGACCACTATTTCGGCACGATGCCCGGCGTGCGCGGTTTTGCCGATCCGCATCTTGTGCCCACCCTGGCCGGCAACGTACTGACGCAAACGGACGGCGCCGAACAATGCCGTCCCTATGCGCTGCAAGCCGAACTGGCCAGCGACACACCGGCTGGCATCATCACCCCGCACACCTGGGTGGATGCGCAACTCGCCTGGAACGACGGGCGCATGGACCGGTGGCTGCCCGCCAAGGGTCGCCTGGGGCTGGGCGCCTACACCTGTGCCGACGTGCCCTTCCAGGCCGCCCTGGCCAACGCGTTCACCGTGTGCGACGCCTATCACTGTGCCTTGCACGCCGGCACCAATCCGAACCGCCTGTTCCTGTGGTCCGGCACCAACGACCCCACCGGAGTGGCGGGCGGGCCGGCGCTGGTGAATCACTATGACAGGCTCGGCCCGGCCAACGAGGGCTACGCCTGGACCACCTATCCCGAACGCCTGCAGCACGCCGGCGTGGACTGGCGCATCTACCAGGACATGGCCGACAACTTTCACGACAACCCGCTGGCCGGCTTTCGTCAGTACCGGGCGGCGCACGCCAGCACCGCCGAATCCGCCCCCTTGCGCGACCGTGGGCTATCCACCCATACGCTGGACGATCTGGCACGCGACGTTGCCACGGACCAGCTACCGGCGGTGTCATGGATCATTGCCCCCACTGCCGACTCGGAACACCCCGAAGTCTCGTCACCGCGCCAAGGCGGCGCCTACACCGAGCGCGTGCTGGATATTCTGACCAGCAACCCCGAATCCTGGAGCCGCTGCGTCTTTCTTGTGACCTATGACGAGAACGACTGCTTCTTTGACCACGCGCCTCCGCCCGCCCCGCCCGCGCGCCACGCCGATGGCCATTCGGGCGGGCTGTCAACCGTTGAGCTGGATGGCGAATACCACGACGCCCGGCTCGGCCCCAGCGCCGCGCATGAAGACCCCGCCCATTTGCACGGCCGCGCCTTCGGGCTGGGGCCGCGCGTGCCGATGTTGGTGGTATCGCCCTGGAGTCGGGGGGGCTGGGTCAATTCGCAGGTGTTCGACCACACCTCGGTGATCCGTTTCCTCGAGGCCCGCTTCGGCGTGGCCGAACCGAACATCAGCGCATGGCGGCGCGCGGTGGCGGGCGACCTGACGTCTGCTTTCGATTTCAGCGGCGATCGCGGCCCGCATCATCCCGACAGCAACCGCCACGCCTGCGCGCTGCCCTACGCGCTGGAGGCCGTGGGCCGCATGTCGGCCGACGGCGAACACTACCGGCTGACGCTGCGCAACCCGGGCAGCGCCGCCGCCGTGCTGCACGTATATGACCGCCACGACCTGGCGCGCGCGCCCCGGCGCTACACCATCGGCCCCGGCGCGCGGCTGGACGATGGCTGGCGTCTGAGCCAGGGTGGCGCCTATGACCTGTGGCTGCTCGGCCCGGACGGCTTTCATCGTCACTTCCGCGGCGATACGCAGGACGGCGGCACGCTGGAGGCGCAACTGGTCCCCGTCACGTCGGGGTTGCGCGTGCGGCTCATCAACCACAGCGATACGCCGCAACCGGTGAAGCTGGAATCCCACATGGGCGACAACTGGCGCGCCATGGCGCATGTGCCCGCCGGCGGCGCGATGGAGCTCAAGTACACGGGTTGCGAAGGCTGGTACGACCTGAACGTCAGTGCGCCCGGCCTGCCGGCCTTCGGCCGCCGGCTTGCCGGGCGCATCGACGCTGGCAAACCCGGCGTGCCGGATCCCCGGCTATGCCAAGGCGCGGTGCTGCCGCTGTAGCGCCGCCCTAAGCAAAAGCCCCGACGCGGCAAGCGTGTCGGGGCTTTTTGTTGGCCAACAAACCCGGCAAGATCAGGCTTCGTCTTCCGACTCTTCCTCGCCGCGCGCCAGGCGCTCGGTGTTCTTCACGCCGGTGTGGCGCACGTCGGCGCCCTTGACCATGTAAATGACACGTTCGGACATGTTCTTGGCATGATCGCCAATACGTTCCAGCGCGCGCGCGATGAAGATCATGTCGATGGCGCGCGAGATGGTGCGCGGGTCTTCGATCATGTAGGTGATCAGGTGGCGCAGCGCGCCCTTCCATTCCTTGTCCACTTCCTTGTCGCTGCGCACCACGGCGGCGGCCTGGATGGGGTCAAGGCGGGCGAAGGCGTCCAGCGACTGATGCAGCATGGTGCGCACATTGGCGGCCATGTGGCGCAGTTCGATCACCGGGATGTGGCGCATTTCGGCTTCATGGATGCGGCGAGCCACGGTGGCGATTTTTTCGGCCTCGTCGCCGGAACGCTCCATGTCGGTCAGCATCTTCGACACGGCCATCAGCATGCGCAAATCAATGGCGGTGGGCTGGTGGCGAGCCAGGATGCGGCTGATGCTCTCGTCGATTTCGACTTCGTGGCGGTTGACTTCCTTTTCCCGCTCGCGGACTTTCTCCACCAGCGACAGGTCGCCCGTGGCCAGCGCGTCGATCGCTTCCTGGATCATGGCTTCCACCAAGCCGCCCATTTGCAAGAATTGCGAACGGACGCTTTCCAGGTCGGCGTCGAACTGCTTGTTTGTATGCTCCGTCATCCGGGCTCCCTGCGTGGTTGGTCTCATTGCATTGCCCCGAAAGAAGAGAATTACAAGATGGGCCTGCACAACCGGCAAGGTTATGACCCAAGTGTGACAGGATTATGAATCGGCGCCCCGCCGCGAGCAAGGCGGGGCGTTGGAGCAACAAACGAGCAACACGCGGACAGCACTCAGGCGGCGCCCGGGCCACACTCTGGCCACCCCGGGCTGCGCGACGCATCGCGCGGGCTTATGCCGCGCGGTCCAGCCGACGGATGCCGTTTTGCGTGGCCAGCAGCGCCACATCGGCGCCGGCCAGCGCGAACAGGCCGCAGGTGACGACGCCGGGCAGGTTGTTGACCTGCGCTTCGAACGCGTGCGCGTCCGAGATCGCCAGGCCCGACACATCCAGGATGATGTTGCCGTTGTCGGTCACGAAGCCCTCGCGCAGACGCGGTTGGCCGCCCAGCGCCGCCAAGGCGCGCGCCACGGATTCGCGCGCCATGGGAATCACTTCCAGCGGCAGCGGGAACTTGCCCAGCGTTTGGACCAGCTTGGATTCATCGGCAATGCAGATAAAGCGTTCGGCCACCGAGGCCACGATTTTTTCGCGCGTCAGCGCGCCGCCGCCGCCCTTGATCATGGACAGGTTCGCGTCGATCTCGTCGGCGCCGTCCACGTAGATCGGCATGGTCGACACATCGTTCAGGTCCAGCACCTTCAGGCCGTGGCCGGCCAAGCGGGCCGCGCTGCGCTCCGAACTGGCGACGGTGCCGCCGATGCGACCCTTGAAACGCGCCAGGCCATCGATGAACAAATCGGCCGTGGAGCCCGTGCCCACCCCGATGATGACGTCCGGGCCGGCGACCTGTTCAACGAATTCCAGGGCGGCGTCGGCGGCTTGTTGCTTGAGTTCTTGCTGGGAGAGCATGGCGGGAAGAATGCGGAAAGGTTGGTCAAGCCGGGAAATTTAGCATGCGGCGGCAGACGGCCAGGCACGCGCCAGGATCGCCCCGGACTCCGCGCCTGCCGCAAGCTCGCCAAAAACGCCGCCATCGGCGTGCAGGCGGCTGGCCACAAAGGCTTGCGCCACAGCGGCAGGCGCATGCTGGATCAGCAAGGCGGCCTGCCACAGCCGCGCCAGGCCGCAGGCGATGCGACGTGCCTGGAATTCGGCTTGGGGGCGATCGGCCAGCAGCGCGCGCCAAGCCGCCAGCGCCGTGTCATACGCCTGATACTGGCCCGCCGCGTGCGCGAATTCCTGTTCCAGCGCGGGCAAGGCGTCGGGTTCGCGTTGCAAGGCGCGCAGCACGTCCAGCGCCATCACGTTGCCCGACCCTTCCCATATGGAATTGACCGGTGTTTCTCGGTAGAGGCGCGGCATCGGCCCTTCTTCCACATAGCCGTTACCGCCCCAGACCTCCATGCACTCCGCGACGGCATGGATGGCGCGCTTGCAGATCCAGAGCTTGGCGGCGGGCGTGCCCACGCGCACCAGCGCACGGGCCTGGGCGTCTGCACGGGTCGCAGCACACGCATCGACCGCGCGCGCCAGCCGCAGCGCCAGCACCATCGCCGCTTCGCTTTCCAACGCCAGGTCTGCCAGCACGTTGCGCATCAGCGGCTGCGCGATCAATGGCTTGCCGAAGGCGTGGCGATGCTGCGCGTGATGCAGGGACTGCACCAGCGCCTGACGCAGCAGCGCGGCGCTGCCCAGCACGCAGTCCAGCCGCGTGGTGGCCGCCATTTCCAGCAGCACGGCCAGCCCGCGCCCCGGTTCGCCCACCATCACGCCCCAGGCGTCCTCGAATTCGACTTCGGCGCTGGCGTTGCTGCGGTTGCCCAGCTTGTCTTTCAAGCGGCGCACGCGAATGGCGTTGCGCGGGCCGTCGGGAATCCAGCGCGGCACGAACAAGCAGCTAAGGCCCTCGTCCGTGTGCGCCAACACCAGATGCGCGTCCGCCTGCGGCACCGAGAAGAACCATTTATGTCCCACCAACTGATAGGCGTTGCCGCGGCCCGCCGCGCCCAAGGGCACCGCGCGGGTATTGACGGCGCGCAGGTCGGAGCCGCCCTGCTTTTCGGTCAGCCCCATGCCTACCAGCGCGCTGCGCTTGGCGGCCAGGGGCGCGTCGGCGCCATCGAATTCGCGCGAATACAGGGCGGGCAACCATTGTCCGGCGAAGTCCACGGCGCCGGACGGTTCGCGCTGCAACAGCGGCACGGCGGCAAACGTCATCGTGGTGGGGCACAGCGTGCCGGCCTCGACCTGCCCCTGCATCAAATAGGAGGCGGCGCGCGCCACTTGTGCGCCAGGCACCGCTTGCGCCCACGCGCGGCTGTGCAGCCCGCGCGCCATGATGCCGGTCATCAGCAAATTCCAGGCCGGGTGGAATTCCACGTGGTCGATGCGGTGCCCCGAGGGGTCATAGCTCATCAACCGGGGCGGACAGCGGTTGGCTTCGGCGCCGGCGGCGAGCGTTTGCGCGCGGCCCAGCCAGGCGCCGTGCGCGGCCAGGTCGCCTTCCCAGGCCTGCGCGCCCTCGCGCTGCACCGCCTCGCGCAAGGCGGGGTCGGTGTCGTACAGCGAATAGTCTTCCAGCGGAGGCACCTGGTTTTGCACGGTGTGCGTGACAAACGACGACATGGCTGCTCCTGGTAAGGCCGGCTCGCGGTAAAGCCCGCTTCTTTAAAGCCGGCTATCTGGCCATGGGCGCCACCAAAGCCCAGGGCCGCAAGGCCTCGACCTGCGCCGCCAGTTCCAGCAGCAGCGCTTCACTGCCCAAGGGCCCCATGACCTGGATGCCGATCGGCAGCCCATCGGACGACATGCCGAAGGGGATGGAGATGGCCGGCATGCCGGTCAGGTTGGCCAGGGGGGCAAAGGGCGAATAGCCGATCACGCCCTTCTTGCCCAGACGGTAGGCCAGGTAATCGGCGTTGTCCATGGCGTAACGCCCCAGCGGCGCGGGCGGTTGCGCCAGCACGGGGCTAAGGAAAAGATCATGGCCGTGGGCGCCATCGCGGTGCAGGAAGCGGCCGATGCGCCGAGTGATTTCGTGGCAGGTGTCCACGCAGGCTACATATTGCGCACCGGATATTGCCCGTGCGTATTCGCGCGCGCCCAGCGTGGTGGGCTGCAACTCGTCAGCAGCCAGGCGGCGGCCACGCGCGGCGACGAAGCTGTCGATGGCATTGGCGGCGGCGCTGGCGATCAGCGGCAGCATGGGCGACAGTACTTCCTCGGACCCCACGGGCGGCAGGGCCGGCACCATTTCATGGCCGAGCGATGCGAAAAGGCGCGCCGCCTCATCCACGGTGGCGGCCACTTCGGGGTGAATTGCCCCGCCTTCATAGGTGGTGTTGATGAAGGCAATGCGGCGTCGCGGCGCGCCATGCGGGTCGGCCGCTACGCGCGCCACCACTTCCCGGTACGACTCGGGTTGAGCCGGCGCCGCGTAGGGCGCGCCCACATCCGCCCCCGCGCTGATGTCCAGCGACGCGGCGCAGTCGCGCACCGACAGCGTCATCATGTGTTCGGTGGCCAGTCCGCCCCACCCTTCGCCCTTCAACGGCCCCAGCGGCATCAGCCCGCGTGACGGCTTCAGCCCCAGCACCCCGCAGCACGACGACGGGATGCGGATGGACCCGCCCCCGTCGCTGCCGTGCGCGATACGCACCATGCCGCTGGCCAGGGCCGCGCCCGCGCCACCGCTGGACCCGCCCGCGCTGTGGCCGGCCTTCCAGGGGTTTTGGGTAGGCGGCCCGTAGGCGGGCGATTCCGTGGTGGGGCTCAGGCCAAGTTCGGCGCTGGTGGTGCGGCCGAAGGGAATCAGCCCAGCGCGGCGGTAGCGTTTGACGATTTCGGCATCCACATCCCATTCAACATGCCCGTACAACACCGAGCCCATGGCGCTGGGCAGGCCCAAGGCCGCCGTACCCAGGTCTTTCAGCAAGGTGGGCACGCCCAGGAAGGGCCGGGTGTCCAGTTGCGCCAGCCGTTGTTCGGGCGACAGCGCCGCCAGTTCCTCGTCCAGCGCCTGAGCCAGCCGCAGCCCGGCGTCGGCCTGTATGCCGCAAGCCGCGTTGATGGCGGGATTGCGCGCCGCCACCCGGTCCACCGCCTGCTGCATCGCGGCAAGCGCGGTGGTGACGCCCTGGGCGATATCGGCGCCCAGCGCCGTCGCGTCGAGGGGTGAGGAATCATGGCGGTCAGCGGTGCTCATGCTTACGATGCTCCAGGGTTCGACGGCGAAATGCCGCACATGCCAGGATATCGACAGTCCGCGCGGGCAACAAGCCGGCACGTCAGGCCGGGCCGCGTCAGGCCGAGCCGGTAGACGCCGTGTTGGGCGGCGTAGCCAGGGGTTGCGTGGCGGCGGCGTCATCGTCAGCGCCGTTGGCCTCATCCACATCGCCGGCTGCGTCGGCATCGCCCAATAGCCTTAAGGCTTCCGCGTCGGGCAGGGCTTCCACATTCTTCAGGTTTTTCAGCATGGCGCGGGTCCGGACCTCGGTCTGACCGATCTTGTTACTGGCCGTGTCCAGCGACTTCTTGACGCTGGCCAGCGCATCGCCGAACTTGCCGAATTCGGTTTTGACGGCCCGCAGCACCTGCCACACTTCCGACGAACGCTGCTCGATCGCCAAGGTGCGAAAGCCCATCTGCAAGCTGTTCAGCAAGGCCGCCAGATTGCTGGGGCCGGCCACGTTGATGCGCAAATCGTGCAGCTTGTCCAGCAAACCCGGACGCCGCAGCACTTCGGCGTACAGGCTTTCGGTGGGCAGGAACATGATGGCGAAGTCGGTCGTGTGCGGTGGCGACACATATTTGCTGGCGATCAGCCGCGCCTGCACCTCAACCGCGCGGCCCAGCGCGGCGCCGGCGGTTTTCACGCCGTCCACGTCGGCGGCGTCCTGGGCGTCCATCAGCCGTTCGTATTCTTCCTTGGGGAATTTGGCGTCAATCGGCAGCCAGACCGGCGCGCCGCCGTCTGCCCGCCCCGGCAACCGGATGGCGAACTCGACCACCGCATCGCTGCCCGGCACGGGCTTGATGTTGCTGGCGTACTGGTCGGGCGTCATGTTGTCTTCAATCAGGCGGGCCAACTGCACCTCGCCCCAGGTGCCGCGCGACTTCACGTTGGTCAACACGCGCTTCAGGTCGCCCACGCCCGCCGCCAGCGCCTGCATCTCGCCCAGGCCCTTGTGCACGGCCTCCAGGCGGTCCGACACCAGCTTGAACGATTCGCCCAGGCGCTGTTCCAGCGTGGCATGAAGTTTTTCATCCACGGTGCGGCGCATGTCATCCAGCTTGGCGCTGTTATCCGCCTGCAATGCTTGCAGGCGCTGGTCCACGGTGGTGCGCACTTCCATCAAGCGACGCTCGTTGATCTGGATCAGGCCCTGCAATTGCTCGCCAAAGCCGGCCGCGAAGCGGGCCAGCGACTCGGCCGATTCGGCGCGCGCGGCCTGGGCATCGCGCGCCAGGCCGGTACGCAAGTCGCCATGCGACTGCGCGAGTTCGACCCGCAGCGCGCGCGTGGACTCCGAAAATTCGCTGCGCAGGCCGCGTTGCCCTTCAGCGATATCGGCGCGCAATGCACGCTCGGTGCGTTCCAGGCCTTCCAGCAGCGCGTCCAACCGTGCATCCAGCCCCGCATCCTTGGCGGGACGCAAACAGGCCAGTACGGCCGCCAAACACGCCAGAACCGCGCC
Organism: Achromobacter sp. JD-1; assembly: GCF_038594925.1. Classification (NCBI taxonomy): domain Bacteria; kingdom Pseudomonadati; phylum Pseudomonadota; class Betaproteobacteria; order Burkholderiales; family Alcaligenaceae; genus Achromobacter; species Achromobacter sp. JD-1. The sequence continues at coordinate 34,532 of NZ_JBCGCS010000002.1, forward strand.
GCCCGCGGCAACCCAAAGCAGAATGTCGTTCAAAGGTGGCATCTCCAAAGCCGGAATTGTAGGGCGCATCAGTGCCACGTTGTAAGCAAACGACATCCCTTGATGCATGCGGAGCCGTCGCGCCCGCGCAACGGGATTAAACTGCCCGAACTTTGAACACAACGTTCGACCCAACTTGAATTCCGCTGATCTTTCGTCCTATCGATCCAGCCTGTCTTTCCAATCAGTGTTCGGTCCGCTGGACCTGGACGGCGCATCCCCGCTTGCGACCGGCGGCGACCGCCACATCTTCCAGCATCCGCACGTGCCCGCCTTGCTCGTCAAGGTCATGGACATGCAGGCGCGCGCCATCTACCTGGAGGCGCGGCCGTTCAAGCGTTGGTACAAGCAGTACCAGCGTGAAAGCGCCTACCGCGTCTATCTGAACGAGATATCGGAATACGTCACCACCACTACCCGCCCCTCTGGCGTGTGGCAGGTGCCCATGGCGCGCATCCTGGGCGTGGCGCAGACCTCGCTGGGCCTGGGGCTGGTGGTGGAAAAGATCACCGACGCCGACGGCAACATCGCGCCCACCGTGGCCGACCTGGCCGCGCAGGGCAAGGTGGACGCGCAGTTCTTCGAGCAGTTGGACGAATTCTTCAAGGACCTGGCCGACGCGCATGTCGTGCTGCACGACATCTCCGCCAGCAATATCGCCTGCGGCCTGAACGCGGACGGCAAGCCGGGCATGTACCTGATCGACGGGTTCGGGGTCTTGCCGCTGATTCCGCTCTACGCCTGGAGCAAGCGCCTGAACCGCAAGCGCATTGCGCGTAAATACCAGGAAATGCGCCAGTCCCTGCAAGCACGCATCGACGCCGCCAAGGCAACCTAGCGCGTTGGAAGTTCGGGCGCCTCGGGCAGCACGACACCCTGGCGGTCCACCCACACGTAGTCATGACCAGCACGTTGCCCGCGCCGCAAGGGGTTGCGTGTGCAGAAGGCAGCGTAGGCCGGATCCACGAAACGGTAATGCAGATGCTCGTCGCGCCCGGGCGGTATACCCAGGCGCGTGGTGCAGACCAAGGCTTGCGGCGAGCCGCCCACGTCCTCCACATACAGCGCGCCGGGATCAAAGCGGCGCGCGTCCCACTGTGGCACCTTCAGCCCCAGCGCACGGCACAGCAGCGTCTGCCCCGCGCACAGGCGCGACGGCGGGCGCGGAAGGCCGCGCGCATCCGGGTTCAACCGCTGCATGCGGGCCAGCGCATCGGGGCCGGACAGCGCGTCAGTCCATGGATACCCGGACTTGATCAGCACGGCATTACCCGGCCCGGCGGCGCTGAAATTCAGCGAATCCCCGCCGCGCGCGTAATACATGTAGATGACGCCGCCGTCCATGAACAGCGCGCGGCGCTTGTGGGTGTAGCCCAGCGAGGCGTGGCTGCCCTTTTCTTCCAGGTAGTAGGCCTCGGTTTCGATGATGCGCACCGACAGCCACAGCCCGTCCACGCAATGGCGGATGACCTTGCCCAACAAGTCGCGCGCCAGGGTGCAGGCATCGCGGTCAAAAAAGGCATCGGGCAGCGCCTGGCCGACGCCGCGCGATGCCTGGATGGGGGACGCCATCGCCGCCAGGTGGCGTCAGGCGAAGCGTTCGCCGTAGCGCTTTTCGCTGAAGCCCACGGTGACTTCGCCATCCGGCGTCACGGTGACCGGACGGCGCACCAGGGCCGGGTATTCGGCAATCAGGTCGCTCCATTGCTTGTCGGTCGCGGCCGACTTGCGGTCTTCCGGCAGGTTGCGCCAGGTCATCGACGAACGGTTCACCAGCTTTTCCCAACCGCCGACTTGGTCGGACCACGATTTCAGCGTGGCCGCCTCAACCGGGTGATCACGGTAATCCACGAACACATGGTCGACGCCGTGTTCGGACAGCCAGTCGCGCGCCTTGACGCAGGTGCTGCACTTGGTCAGGCCATACAGGGTGGTTTGCTTCATTTGGATTCAGATTCCTTGCGCCATTGCAGGCGGTTGGCCAGGATCACGCACGTGCCTACGGCCAGGATGAACAAGGTGGCCAGCGCGTTGATCTCGGGTTTCAGCCCCAGGCGCACCCGCGAAAACACTTCCATCGGCAGCGTGCTGGAGCTGGGGCCGGACAGGAACGACGCCAGCACGACGTCGTCCAGCGACAGCGTGAACGACAGCAGCCAGGCCGAGGCCAGCGCCGGTGCGATCAGCGGCAGCGTGATCTTGAAGAACACGGTGATGGGGGTGGCGCCCAGGTCCAGCGCGGCCTCTTCCAGCGAGCGGTCCAGGTCGCGGATGCGGGTCTGGATGACGACGGCCACGAACGCCATGCACAGCGTCACATGCCCCACCCAGATGGTGAACACGCCGTTTTCAGCCGGCCAGCCCAGGCTGCCGCGCAGTTCCACAAACATCAGCAGCAAGGAAATGCCCAACACCACTTCCGGTATGACCAGCGGCGCGCTCAGCATGCCCACGTACAGCGAAAAGCCGCGAAAGCGTCCCATGCGGCCCAGCACGTAGCCAGCCCATGTGCCGATGATGACGGCCGCCGTGGCCGTCAGCGCCGCGATGCGAAACGACAGCCACGCGGCCCGCAACAGCGCGTCGTCATTGACCAGCGCGTGATACCAGCGAAACGAGAAGCCCGTCCACGACGTGACGGTGGGCGACGCGTTGAACGAAAACACCATCAGGCTGATGATGGGTACGTACAGGAAGAAATAGCCCAGCCCCAGCACCACGGCGCGCAATGTCTTGTTGGGACCTTTCATTTGCGGCCTCCGCCGGCTTGTTCCTGCTGCTTGACCTGGTTGTACTGGAAGTAAACCAGGGGCACGAGCAACAACAGCACCATCACGCACGTCACCGCGGACGCCATGGGCCAGTCGGCGTTATTGAAGAACTCGTTCCACATGACGCGACCCATCATCAGCGTGTTGGCGCCGCCCAGCATTTCGGGGATGACGTATTCGCCCACGGCCGGAATGAACACCAGCATGGCGCCCGCGATCACGCCCTGGCGCGACAGCGGCACGGTGATCTGCCAGAACGCCTGCCAGGGCTTGGCGCCCAGGTCGTAGGCAGCTTCCAGCAGGCGCAGGTCCATCTTCACCAGCGTGGCATACAGCGGCAGGATGAAGAACGGCAGGTACGCATAGACCATGCCGATGTAGACGGCCACGTCGGTGCGATAGATTTCCAGCGGGCTGGAAATGATGCCCAGGCTTTGCAGCAAATTGTTCAACAGGCCGTCGTTGCGCAGGATGCCCACCCAGGCATACACGCGTAGCAACAGCGACGTCCAGAACGGCAAAATCACGCCCAGCAGCAGCAGGTTGCGCACCCGCGGCGAAGAGCGCGCGATGTAGTACGCGATGGGATAACCGATCAACACGCAGATCAGCGTGGTGATGCCGGCAATCTTCACTGAACTGAGGTAGGTCTTGAAGTACAGGCTGTCGGTGAACAGCAGGATGTAGCCGCGCAGATGCAGGCTGAACTGCACAGCTTCGTCCTGGAATTGCGCCAGCGGCGTATACGGCGGAATGCCGAACTCCACTTCGGCAAAGCTGATCTTCAATACCAGCAGGAAGGGCAGCAGCAGGAACAGCACCAGCCAGGCAAACGGCGGCACCACCGCCAGCGCCCGGCCGGAAGGCAACCAGTCGCGGGGCGAAAAGCGGATCATGACGCCAGCACCGTCGCGCTATCGGCGTCCCAGCTGACGAAGATTTCTTCGTCGATGCCCGGCGCATCCATCTGGGCCAGCAAGAGGCTGGGCACGCTGGCCTCGACCGCCTTGCCGGAATCCAGGCGGATCTGATACAGCGCGTAGCTGCCCATCCAGGCCATGTGGCTGACCATGCCGTGGGCCCAGTTGTATTCGCCTTCGGGTTGGTCGCGCGAGACCACCAAGCGCTCGGGCCGGATCGATACGTGCACTTCCATGCCCAAGGGTTCGCTCACGCCATGGTTCACGAAGAGCGGCCGCGTCAGCTCGGCGCATTCGATGGCGACGTGATCGGGCTCGTCCACCACGATGGTGCCGGTGAACATATTGGTCGACCCGATGAAGCTGGCCACGAAGCGCGAATTCGGAAAGGCATAGACGTCTTGCGGCGTGCCGCACTGGACGATCTGGCCTTCGGTCATGACGGCCAGGCGGTGCGCCATGGTCATGGCCTCTTCCTGATCGTGCGTCACCATGATGCAGGTCACGCCGACCTGTTCAAGAATCTTCACCAGTTCAATCTGCGTCTTCTGGCGAATCTGCTTGTCCAGCGCGGACATGGGTTCGTCCAGCAACAGCAGTTTGGGCCGCTTGACCAGGCTGCGCGCCAGCGCCACGCGCTGTTGCTGGCCGCCCGACAGTTGGTTGGGCTTGCGGCGCGAATAGCCGGCCATCTGGACCAAGTCCAGCGCTTCGAACACGCGGTCGTGGATTTCGGCGCGGTCCACGCCTTCCTGCTTCAGGCCGAACGCCACATTGGCCTCAACCGTCATGTGCGGGAACAAAGCGTAGGACTGGAACATCATGTTCACGGGCCGACGGTACGGCGGCACGGCGGTGATGTCCTCACCGTCCAGCAGGATCTGCCCGGACGTCGCGTCCTCGAAACCCGCCAGCATGCGCAGCAAGGTGGATTTGCCGCTGCCGGAGCTTCCCAGCAGCGCAAAGATCTCGTTGCGCTTGACGGACAGGTTGACGGAACGCACGGCGACCACATCGCCAAAGATCTTGACCACATCGGACACCCGGACGAATTCGTCCGGGTCGGCCGTATGCGGCGCCGAGTAACGGCTATCGCTCATGATGACTTATCTTCCAGACTTCAGCTCGGACCACATCCGGTTTTGCAGGCGTTGAATGTTCAAGGGCAGCGCCTTGATCACATACAAGGTCTTGGAGACCTCGGCCGGCGGATAGATCATGGGGTTCTCGGCCACGTCCTTCACCACGTATTTCCGCGCCTCTTTGTTGGCGTTGGGATAGAACATGGTGTTGGTGATGGCGGCGTGCACCTGCGGCGTTTCAATGTAGTTGATGAACGCCAGGGCTTCTTCGGGATGCGGCGCATCCTTCGGAATGACCATCAGGTCGAACCATGCGGGCGCGCCGCCCTTCGGAATGAAGTAGTTCACTTCATACGACTTCTTGGCTTCTTGCGCGCGCTTGCGGGCAATCATCACGTCGCCCGAAAAACCGTAGACCATGCACAGGTCGCCCACGGCGAGCTCATCGATATAGCCCGACGAACTGAACTGGCGGATGTACGGGCGGATCTGCTTCAAGACATCCAGCGCGGCCTTGTAGTCGTCGGCGTTGGTGCTGTTGGGATCCTTGCCCAGGTACTTCAGCACGGCCGGGAACACCTGCGCGGCTTCGTCCAGCATCGAAATGCCGCACTCTTTCAGCTTGGCCGCATTCTCGGGCTTGAAGATCATGTCCCAGTTGGAGAGATCTACGTTGTCGCCCATGATCTGCTTGACCTTGGTGACGTTGTAGCCCAGGCCATTGGTGCCGTAGCCCCAGGGAATGGCGTGCTCGTTACCCGGGTCCACCGAGGCAACCAGCGCCATCAGTTCCGGGTCCAGGTACTTCCAGTTGGGAATCTTGGACTTGTCCAGCTTCTGGAACAGCCCGGCCTGGATCTGGCGCGAGGCGTAATGGGTGGACGGCACCACGACGTCGTATCCCGACTTGCCGGCCAGCAGCTTGGCCTGCAGCGTGTCGTTGCTGTCGTAGACGTCATAGCGGACCTTGATACCGGTTTCTTTTTCGAAACCCGGAATCGTGTCCGGCGCCGTGTACTCGGCCCAGTTGTAGACGTTGACGACCTTGTCCTGCGCGACTGCCGACGATGCCGATGCCGCGACCAACACCGCGCCAAGCGCCCAGCGCATTCCCGCCCTTAGTTCCATTACAAGCCCCCTTGCCGTATGTCGTGTATGTCAGGACCACCAAAAGGCGAAATGATAAAGCCTTTTAGCGATGGTCTGCCCAACTTTGCCGGTGAGTTACCGCAATTGAAGGCATCGCCACGGCGACGGCCCTCGCGACGTCTCAAGGCTGGACGCCCACGCCCCAGGCGGTCCAGTAGCTGTCGCGCAGCTTCATCCAGAAGCGCTCGCCGTCGTCACCCGCCACCTTGACGAGCGAACGGCGCAGCCGGTCCAGGTTGCCCTGGCGCTGGCGTTCGGACAGCGCACCGAGTGTGCCGCGATCAAAATCGATCAGCCAGACCCGGCCGTCGCCGCCGATCAGGATATTGAAGGCGTTCAAGTCGGCGTGCCACACGCCGGCGCGGTGCATGCGGACGATGGCCTGCGCCACCACCCCCCACAGCGGCTCGGCCAGCGCGTGGGCCAGGGGCTTCACACCGGGAATTCGTTCCACCACGATGGCCGCGCGGTAGATCGGGCCCTGGCGCCAGTAGGCGGCGGCCAAGGGCGCCGGCACGTCCAGCCCCTGCGCGCGCATCTCGGCCAGCAAGCGGAATTCGCGGAAGCTGCGGGTGCGGTCCTCGCCGTTCCAGAGATAGGCGTCGTGGCTGATGCGGGCGATCATTCCGCCGCGCCGATAGCGCCGCAACACGCCCTGCCAACCCGCGCCCTGCACGAACCAGGCCGCTTGGCGGCCCCCGGCGTCCACTGGCCGGGCACGGTCGCCGTAATGGGACGGGTTGAAAATGTCGGGGCCAGCGTCCGTCAGGCGCGACGCGTCGCTCAGCATGGCGCCGGCAAGCGGTCCCGCCCAGGACTGGCGCTGCGCGCCGGAACGGGCGTCCTCAGCCTTCACGATTGCGCATCCAATCGGCCACGCCGTAGAACGATTCCAGCAGCCGCTCCGCGAGCGCAGGGGCTACGCCCTGGTCTTCCATGGCGCGTCCGATGCAGATCACCCACTGGTCGCGCTCGACCTGGCCAATGGAAAACGGCAGGTGCCGCGCGCGCAGCCGGGGGTGGCCGAAGCGTTCGATGTAGTGATCCGGGCCGCCAAAATAGCCGCACAGGAACCAGAACAGCTTGTTGCGCGCCTCGTCCAGGCTGGGGCCGTGGGCGGCGCGCAGTTCTTTCAGGTCGGGCTCCATGTCCATCAGGTCATAGAAGCGGTCGACCAGCGCGCGCACGCCGGGCTCGCCGCCAAGAAGGTCAAAAATGCTGCTGGAATTTTCCACGGGTTCGCTAATGGTATGGACGCGGGTCGTCATCAGGTTTCTCGAAGGGTGACCAGGGGCGGCGTGCGCAACACGCCGCGCAGGGCCAGGGCGCCGCCGGCCCAGGCGCCCAGCATGCCCGCGCCGATGCCGGTCAGCCAGGGCCACAGGCTCAGGGTAATGGTGAAGTCAAACACCTGGGTTGACAGCACCCAGGCAATGGCGGTGGCGCCGGCTGCCGCCAACAGGCCGGCCAGGCCGCCCACCGCCCACAGTTCAATGCGCTGCGAACGCGCCAATTGCGTGCGCGTGGCGCCCAGCGCCCGCAGCACCGCCGCTTCGCGCATGCGTTCGTCGCGCGTAGCCGTCAGCGCCGCCGACAGCACCAGGACGCCGGCGGCCAGCGTGAACAGGAACAGCAACTGGACCGCCTTGCCCACTTCGTTCAGCACCGACTGCAATTGCTGCAGGATGGCGCTGACGTCGAACACGGTCAGGTTCGGAAATTCGCGCACCAGCGCGGGCAGCACCGCCGCTTTTTCGGGCGGCAAGTAGAAGGAAGTGATCCAGCTTTGGGGCATGTCGGCCAGCGCGGCGGGGCTCAGGATGGCAAAAAAGTTGACGCGCATCGTATCCCAATCCACCCGCCGGGTGCTGGTGACGGTGGCTTCCACCTGCTGGCCCGCCACGTCGAAGGTCATCTTGTCGCCCAGGTTCAGGCCCAGCGACTTGGCTAGACCCGACTCCAGCGATACCTCGGGGGCAGCTGCGTCGGGGGACAGCCACCGGCCCTGCTCGATCTTGTTGGACGAGGGCATCTCGTCGTCATAGGACAGGTTGAATTCGCGGTCCACCAGGCGCTTGGCGCGCGGCTCTTCGTAGTCGTCCGGGCCCACCGGCTTGCCGTTGATGGCGATCAAGCGCCCCCGCACCATGGGCGACAGCGTGATGCCGCCCAAGCCCTCGCGGGCCAGCGCGTCGCTGACGGGTTGGCGCTGGTCGGGCTGCACATTGATCAGGAATCGATTGGGCGCGTCCGCCGGCATGGTGCGCTGCCAGCCCTGGATCAGGTCGGTGCGCGTCATGGTCAAGAGCAGCAGCGCCATCAGCCCGACGGCCAGCGCGCAGACCTGGGTGATGGTGGCGGCGCGGCGGCGCACCACGCCCGCCAGCGCGAAACGCAGCGCGGGCAGCCCCGCGGCCAGCCCGCGCACGCGCGCCAGGCCCAGGATGCACAACCACGCCACCAGCGCGAACACGACAAAGGCGCCCAGAAAGCCCCCCGCCACGACCGCGCCCAGCTTGGCGTCGCCCGCGAACCACCAGATCAGCAGAGCAAAGCCCGTGGCGCCCACCACGTAGCCGAACGCGCTGCGGGCGCTAAGCGTGTCGGCATCACGCCGCAACACCCGCGCGGGCGGCACATGGCGCAGTTGCGCCAGCGCGGGCAAGGCAAAGCCCAGCAGCAGCAACAAACCGGTCAACACGCCTTGCAAGGCGGGAATGGCGGACGGCGCGGGCAGGCTGGTGTCTATCAAGGAGCCCAGCAGCATCACCAGCACCTGGTGCACGGCAAAACCCAGCAGGCAGCCCGCGGCCGACGAGAACAGGCCCACCAGGGCGAACTCCAGCGTCAGCATGCGCGAAATCTGGGATTGCACCGCCCCCAAGCAACGCATGACGGCGATGCCGTCGCGATGCCGGGTCATGTAGCGGCCCGCCGCCAACGCCACCGCCACGGCGGATATCAGCACCGCCAGCAACGCGACCAGCGACAGGAAACGCTGCGCGCGGTCCAGCGTGCGGCGCACTTCCGGCCGGCCCGATTCCAGGGTGGCCACCTTCTGCCCGCGCTTCAGGTTCTGATTCAGCCAGGTCGCGTAGCCCGCCACGGCGTCCGGCTGGCCGGCCACCAGCATGGCGTAGCCGATGCGGCTGCCGGGCGCGATCAGGCCGGTGGCCGGCAGGTCGCTGGCGCGCAGCAGCACGCGCGGCGCCACGTTGACGAATTGCATCCCGCGATCCGGCTCATAGGTGATGACGCGGTCCACGCGCAGGTGGGCATCGCCCACGTTCAAGGTATCGCCCACTTTCCGGTTCAGCAGCGACAGCAGTTGGGCATCCACCCAGACCGCGCCCTCGGGCGGGATGTCGCGGGTGACGGCGTCGGGGGCGAACGGGGCCTCGGCCACACGCAGGGCGCCGCGCAGCGGGTAGCCCGGCTCCACCGCTTTCAACGCCGCCAGTTGCGCGCCGTCGCCCGCGCCGACCATGGACGGGAATTGCATTGTGCTGGACACGGTCAGGCCACGTTCGCGGGCCTGATCCAGGAATTGCGCGGGCACGGGTTCGTCGGCATCCAGCACGAGATCAGCGCCCAGCATCTGGCCAGCGTCGCGTTCCAGCGCCCGGCTGACGCGGTCTGCCAGAAAGCCCACGCTGGTCACCGCGGCCACCGCCACCACCAGCGCCAGCACCAACAAACGCAGCTCGCCCGCCCGGGCGTCGCGCATCATCATCCTGGCGCCCAGGCGCAGGGTGGACCAGAAACCAGGGCGCTTGGCCTGTGACATATCAGGGAAATCCATCATTCATCAATGTTAAAAACCGCCTAAACGGCGTCCGAATCCCGATATCATCCCGGGGCGGGAGGCAACGCCGCCCCTAAAGATACCTAATACCGGAGAAGACAATGCGTAAATCCTGGCTTGCGGCCACGATTCTGGCCGCCTGCGCGGCCGCCACATCCCTGCCCTCGGCAGCCCAGACCACCTTGAAAATGGCCTACGCCCTGTCGACCTCGTCGCACTATGGCGCTGGTGCCGACGCCTTGGCCAAGTCCATCGAGGCCTCCTCGGGCGGGAAGTACAAAGTACAGCAATTCGCCAACAGCGCGCTGGGCGGCGAACGCGAAGTGATCGAAGGCCTGCAGATCGGCACGATCGACCTGGCCATCGTTTCGACAGGGGCCACCCTGAATTTTGTTCCCGAGACGGGGGTTTTCGATATCCCCTTCCTGCTGCGCGACCTGCCTCACGCCCGCGCCGTGCTGGACAGCAAGATCGGCCAGGACATGCTGGCCAAGTTTCCCAGCCGCGGCATCATCGCCCTGGCCTGGGGCGAGCAAGGCTTTCGCCACCTGACCAACAACGTGCGCCCGGTCAAGACCCCGGCCGACGCCAAGGGCCTGAAGATCCGCACCACGGAAAACCCCATCCACATCACGGCGTTCCGCCAGATCGGCATTCTGCCCACGCCCATGGCCTGGCCCGAAGTGGCCACCGCCTTGCAGCAAGGCACCATCGACGGCCAGGAAAACCCGCTGTCGGTGATTACGTCGGCCAAGCTGTCGCAACTGCAGAAATACCTGTCCCTGACCGGCCACGTGTACGGCCCGGCGCTGGTGCTGATGTCGGCCAACGTCTATGAAGGCCTGTCGGCCGCCGACAAGGCCAACTTCGACAAGGCCGGCAAGGAATCCGCCATGGCCATGCGCGCCTACGTGGACAACATCGAGAAGACCGGTGTCGAGCAGTTGAAGAAGGAAGGCATGCAGGTGACCGAGGTGGATCGCGCCGCGTTCGCCGCCGCCGTCGAACCCGCCTACCCCGAGTACTACAAGAAGTTCGACAAGAAGCTGATCGACGCGATCCGCGACACCAAGTAAGCCGGCGCTGCCCTCACGGGGCATACCGCCTTGAGCGGCGGGACCCAGTTCCCGCCGCTTGCCGTTTTCCATCCTATGCGCCCATCGCTATCGGGATTCATCATGCGTTTGCTTTGCGCTTTCGACCGCGGCCTGTTCAAGCTGGTCTCGGTCCTTGCCCAACTTCTGATGGTGGCCGCCGCGGCCGCCGCCTTCTACCAGGTCATTGCGCGCTTCATCCTGCAATCGCCGGCCGACTGGAGCGAGGTGCTGACCCGCGCCCTCCTGATCTGGACCGTGCTGCTGGGCGTGGCGCTGGCCTTTCGCCACGGCGCGATGATCAGCGTGGAGTTGCTGCGCAACCTGTTGGGCGGAAAGAAGCGGCGCGTGCTTGAAACGGTGATCGGGCTGATCTGCGCCAGCTTCCTGGGCTTTCTGGCCTGGATCGGCGGCAACATGACCTATCGGGTGCGCTTTCAGAACGTGCCCAGCCTGGATATCTCGATTTCCTGGATCTATCTGGCGATCCCCGTTGGCGCAACGCTTGCCGCCATCGCCGTGCTGGCCCGCTTGTGCGCGGGCGAAGAAGACGACGTGCCGGTGCGCAACGACGCGCAAGGCTAAGCCGCCCCCAACGAACCTACGCAGCAGAAATCGCCATGTCCCAATTAATGATTGTCTCGATGCTGATCTTCTTCGGGCTGTCCGTACCGGTCGCCGTGTCGATCGGCCTGGCCAGCCTGGCGGGGGTTGGCAGTTCCGGCCTGCCTTGGGTGGTTGTCGCGCAGCAGTTGTACGCCGCGCTGGACAAGTACCCGCTGGTGGCCATTCCCTTCTTCATCCTGGCCGGCAACCTGATGGAAGCCGGCGGCATTTCCGAACGCATGGTGGAATTCGCCAAGAGCGTGGTGGGCGGCATCCAGGGCGGCCTGGCCTGCACCTGCGTGCTGACCTGCATGATCTTCGCAGCGGTGGCCGGCTCCAGCGTGGCGACCACGTTTGCCGTGGGCGCGATCCTGATTCCGGCCATGGTTCGCCACGGCTACCCTGCCCCGTTCGCCGCGTCGCTGCAGGCCAGCGCGGCGGAGTTGGGCGTGATCATTCCGCCGTCGATTCCGATGATTCTGTACGCCGTGTCCACCGACACGTCGACCGGCGAGCTCTTCATTGCCGGCGTGATGCCGGGCATCTTGATCGGCCTGGCGCTGATGTTCTACGTGTGGTTCTACGCCAAGCGCAACAATCTGGGCAAGCGCGACGGCGAAGGCCGCCTGCCGCTGTGGCCGGCACTGAAAAACGCCTGGCTGGCGCTGATGATGCCCGCCATCATCCTGGGCGGCATCTACGGCGGCGTGTTCACGCCCACCGAAGCCTCGGTGGTGGCGGTGGTGTATGCGGTGGTGGTGGGCAAGTTCATCTACCGCCGCCTGAGCTTCAAGCAACTGTCGGTGACGCTGCACAAGTCGGTGGTGTCCACCGCCGTGATCATGTTCGTGATCGCGAATGCCGGCGTGTTCAGCTTCCTGCTCAACCGCGCGGGCGTGCCCGATGCGCTGGGCACGTGGCTGTCGCACATCTTCGAAACGAAGTTCACGTTCCTGATGGGCATGAACGTGGCGCTGTTCCTGATCGGGATGTTCATCGAAACGTCCGCGTCCATCGTGGTGCTGGCGCCCTTGTTGTTGCCGGTGGCCTTGACGTTCGGCGTGGAGCCGGTGCACTTCGGCATCATCATGGTGGTCAACCTGGCGTTGGGCATGATCACGCCGCCGTTCGGGGTGAACCTGTTCGCGGCATCGGCGGTGGCCAAGCTGCCGCTTGAACGCTTGATCAAACCGCTGATTCCGTTTGTGGGGGTGGTGATCGTCTGCCTGCTGGTGATCACGTATTGGCCCGGCCTGTCGTTGGGCCTGCGGGATATGGTCTACGCGAAATAGTCGGTATGGCGTATCGGGTGGCCTGGCGCCACCCGATGCCCGTTTCTAGGCCGCCACCGCCCGTTCCCACCGCACCGCGTGGCAGCGCAGTTGGCGTCCCGCCACCCGGCTGACCTCGGGCACCTCCACCCGGCATTCCTGCCTGGCCTCGGGACAGCGAGGGTGAAACGTACACCCCGAAGGCGGCTGGATCGGGTTGGGCACTTCGCCGCCCATGGGCTCGCGGTCGCGCCGGGGGTCTTCCAGGTCGGGAATCGTGTCCAGCAGCATGCGCGTGTACGGATGCTGCGGGGATTCAAACAACTGATCCGCCGCGGCCTGCTCCACGATCCTGCCCAGATACATCACCGCCACGCTGTCGGACACGTGGCGCACCACCGACAGGTTGTGGCTGATGAAGACATACGTCAGCCCGAATTCCTTTTGCAGATCGCCCATCAGGTTCAGAATCTGCGCCTGCACCGACACGTCCAGCGCGGACGTGGGCTCGTCGCAGACCAGGAATTCCGCCTCGGTCGCAAGCGCCCGCGCAATCGAAATGCGTTGCCGCTGCCCGCCCGAGAACTCATGCGGAAAACGGCTCGCGTCGCTGGCGGACAGGCCCACCAGTTCCAGCAATTCATCCACGCGGCGGCGCGTGTCCGCGGGTGTTTGCCGCAAGCCCAGCGTGATGATGGGCTCGGCCACGATATTGCCGACGCGCCAGCGCGGGTTCAGGCTGGCATAGGGATCCTGGAAGATCATTTGCGGATGCAGCACGCCGCCCGATCGGTTGCGGCCATATTCCAGCTTGCCGCGCGTGGGCGCGACCAGGCCCACCAACAGCTTGGCCAACGTGGATTTACCGCAGCCGGATTCGCCCACGATGCTCAAGGTGGTGCCTCTTGGCACGGCCAATGACACCCCGTCCACCGCCTTCAGCGTTTGCTCGGGTTGGCGCGACAGCGTGCGTTCCAGCCAGGGCGGCGACACATCGAACCAGCAGGCCAGGTCGTCGGCCCGCAGCAGCACATCGTCGTTACGCGGCATGAGCCACTCCTTCCTGATGCAGCCAGCAAGCGCTGACCGTGGCGCCCGAGGGCGAAGCCGCCAGTGGCGGGCGAGTCTGCGTGCAGCGCGGCCCCGCCTGCGCGCAACGCGGGTGGAACGCGCAGCCTGCGGGCATGGCGTGCAGGCGCGGCATGGCGCCGTCGATCTGGTTCAAGCGGGCCGCGCGGTGGCGCAGGCCGGGAATGGCGTTCATCAAACCCTGCGTGTACGGGTGGCCCGGGCGGCGCAACACGTCCAGCACCGGGCCGATCTCTACGATGCGGCCCGCGTACATCACCGCCACGCGATCCGCGGTTTCAGCAATCACGCCCATGTCGTGCGTGACCAGCAGCACGGCCGTGCCCTGCTCACGGCACAGCCGGCGCAGCAGCGCGGTGATCTGCGCCTGCACCGAGACGTCCAGCGCGGTCGTGGGTTCGTCGGCGATGATCAGCGCGGGACGCGCCGCCAAGGCCAGGGCAATCACCACCCGTTGCCGCATGCCGCCGGAAAACTGATGCGGATAGTGGTCTATGCGCTTGTCGGCCGCGGGGATGCCCACGGCCTGCAAGAGTTCAAGCGCGCGGGCGCGGGCGGCCGTGGCGGAGCCCTTGTCGTGGTGGCGGATGGTTTCGACCAACTGGTCGCCCACGGTGAACAGCGGGTGCAGGCTGGTCAAGGGGTCCTGAAAAATCGCGCCGATCTCTTTGCCGCGCAAACGCTGGCGCGCCTTAGGCGGCAGGTTGTCGATGCGCTTGCCGGCCAGATGAATCTCACCCGCGCCCAAGCGCCCGGGCGGCTCCAGCAGGCCAATCACCGCCATGCCGGTCAGGGACTTGCCCGCGCCGGACTCGCCCACCATGCCCAGGATTTCGCCGGGCTGGATATCGAAACTGATGTCGCGCGTGGCTACCAACGTGCCGTGGCGCGTGGGAAATTCAACCGACAGGCCACGCACCGACAAGGTCGGAATGGCGGCGGGCGGCGGCGCGGTATTGGGTACGACTGCCATCATGACGGGCTCCTTGCGGGACGCGGATAGCTGGAAGAAAAAATCTGTTCGACCGGAGGATGCCCCCAGGTGCGGTCGGGGTAGCGCGCCACCAGGCCGTCGAATTGCGACTGCGCCTGCTCTTGCGCCAGGCGGGCGTCAAAGCCGGGGATGCGGCCATCCACCATGACGAAGCGCCCATCGATGATGACCTGCGACACGTCGCGGCCGCTGCCGCTGATCATCAGGGTCTGTATCGGGTCGATCATCTGGCCATTACGATCGTGCGAAAAATCAAAGACGACGATGTCGGCCTTGGCGCCCACGGCCAGGCGGCCCAGGTCCGGGCGGCCCAGCGCATCGGCCCCGCCGACCGTGGCCGCGTCGTAATAGTCTTCGGCGCGCACCGCCTCGGTGGCCCCTTCCGCCACCCGGCACAGCATCATGCCCACCTGCATGTTCTGCACCATGTCGGGCGGCCAGGTGTCGGTGCCCATGCCGATGTTGACGCCCAGCTTGCGATAGCTTGCGAACGAGGCCAGCGCGGCGCCATGGCGCGCGGATACCAGCGGGCAATGCACGATGCTGGCGCCCGCGTCGCGGATGATTTCAAGGTCGCGGCCCGGGCGCGAGATATGGCGCGAGCCGGACACATAGGTGCCGTGCGGCAGCAAGGCGCGTGGTGATAGAAAGCCCAGGCTTTGCAACCATTCCGGCGGGCTCATGCCGTGCTGTTCCAACACCAGGTCGTATTCCAGGCGCGACTGGCAGCAATGCAGCCGAATCGGAATTTCGCGTTCGCGCGCGGCGGCGGCCGATGCACGCAGCAGGTCCGGCGTACAAGTTTCGATGCGGTCGGGCGCCAGCATCGCGCGGATGCGGCCGTTGTAGCGGCTGTCGTAGCGGTTGTCGATGTCGTCGCAGAACGCCAGCGCTTCGGCCAGCCCCACCATGCCGCGCGCTTCGTCGTAATGGCAGCGGATATTGCCCTGGGCATCCACATAGGTATGCCCGCTGCGGTAAGCCGGCCCCAGGTAGACACGCAGGCCCAGTTCCCCCGCCGCGTTGGCGGCCGACAGGAACTCGTCGCGGGTTTCGCCCCAGACCCGATAGAACAGCGAGGCAATGGGCAAGGCCGTGGTGATGCCGTTGCGGATCAACTGCGCGAAGGCATAGCGCTTCTGGAACGCCAGCTCGGCGGCCGAGTACATCTCGTACGGCCCCTGCTTCATATAGGTCTCGGGCCAGATGCGGCCCTTTTGCCAAGCGGGGGAATTGTCGAAACCCAGGATGGTCGTGTCCAGGTCCGACAAGGCGTCCAGGTCCACGAAGCCGGGGCCAATCACCGCGCGGCCGTAGTCATGGCGGCGCGCGACGAACCCGGGATACCGGTGACCCACATACAGGATGCGATCGCCTTCAAAGACGAGCTCGCCGTTTTCGTACAGGCAGTGCCGCCCGTTTTCGTGGCCCACCACCCAGCGGGCGGTAAGCAGGATGGGGCCTTCGGCGGCGGGCATCACGGCGCGCTCACCAAGGCGCGTCCATCGCGCGCCACGACGCGGCCGCGCTTGACGACCAGCTTGCGCACCGGCCGCGCCACAATGGCCTCGGCCACGGTTTCGGCGTCCACCAGCACGAAGTCGGCGTGGCAGCCCGGAGCCAGGCCGTAGTCGGCCAGCTTCATCACGCGCGCGTTGCCGTAGGTGGCCACGTCCAGCGCCATCGCCAGTTCGTCGTCGCGGCGGAAGTTGTTGCGCAGGCCCACCAGCATGGTGCGTTCCAGCATGTCCGGCTTGCCGTAGGGCCCCCAGGTATCGCGCATGCCGTCGTTGCCGGTACAGACAGTGACGCCGGCCGCGCGCAGCCGCGCCACGTTGGGCACGGGACGCGAGGCCGAACCCGTCGTCATGATGTGTATGCCCGCGTGCAAGAGCCCATCGGTCAGCGCCTGGACGGCCTGCGTGTCGGGCATGCCCAGGCAGAACGAGTGCGACAAGGTGACCTTGCCCTGCATGCCCAGCGCCAGCACGCGGTCGATGGTCATCTGCATCGAAAACGCGCCCAGCTCGCCCGCTTCGTGCAGGTGGATGTCAATGGGCTTGCCGTGCTTGTCGGCCAGCGCAAAGATGGCGTCAAGATGGCCCTTGGGATCGCGGTCCATGCCGGCCGGGTCCAGCCCGCCCACTACCTCGGCCCCCATGCGCAGGGCTTCGTCCATGAGTTCCAGCGTGCCCGGCCGGATCAGCAGGCCGCTTTGCGGAAACGCCACCAATTCCACATCGATCTGGTCGCGATATTGCTCGCGAGCACGCATCACGCCTTCAATGGCGGCCAGGCCGATGTCGGTATCCACGTCCACATGGCTGCGGATGTGGCTGGTGCCATCCGCGATCGACATCACGATCTGCCGCGCCGATTGCCGGTAGGGATCTATGCCCAGGCGCTTTTTCTCGGCGCGTTCGTTCTCGATCTTGTCGATCAGCCTCGGGCCGACGTCGTTGCGGTACCAGGGCATGCCGTACATCGTTTTGTCCAGATGCGCGTGGGCGTCGATCAGCCCCGGCAGCATCAGCGCACCGCCCCCGTCCACCACCGCCGCGCCCTCGGGCGCCGTGCCTCCCAGCGCCTGGATGCGGCCATCGCGCACCAGCACCGTGGTGAGTTCCCCGCCAGCGGGGCGGACCTGGGTGTACAGCGTTGCATTTTCCATGCTTGACCTCTATTGAAGATGCGCCTTCAGCGCAGACGGGGGTTGAGCGCATCGCGCAGCCAATCGCCCAGCAGGTTCACCACCAGCACGATCAGGCTTAGATACAGCGCGGGGAAGACCACCACCCACCACTGCCCCGAAAAAAGAAATTGATTGCCCAGGCGGACCAGCGTGCCCAGCGACGGTTCGGTCGGCGGCATGCCCACGCCCAGAAAGCTCAGCGTGGCCTCGATCAGCACCGCCAGCCCCAGGTTCAGCGTGGCCGTCACCATCACCGGCGTCAGCGTGTTGGGCAGGATGTGCGTCAGCATGATGCGCAACGGGCTGACCCGGATCAGCCGCGCCGCCTGCACGTATTCCTTGCCGCGTTCCACCAAGGCCGACGCGCGTACCGTGCGGGCGTACTGCACCCAGTTGGTCATGGAGATGGCCAGGATAAGGATCACCGCCGACAGCGTTTCGCGCAGGCCGGGCGGCAGCAATTGGCGGAACACCGCCGTCACCAGAATGGCGACAAGAATGGTGGGAATGCTGAGCAGCGTGTCGCCCACCCGCATCAGCGCGTTGTCGATCCAGCCGCCGAAATAGCCGGCCGCCAGCCCCACCAGCAGGCCGATCGCCAAGGACAGCACCACCGTGGCCAACCCGATGGCAAGCGACATGCGCGAGCCATACAGAATGGCCGACCACACGTCGCGGCCCTGCGTGTCGGTGCCCAGCAGGAATTGCGGGTCGGCGCCCTCCACCCAGAACGGCGGCAGTTCGGCGTTCAACAAGTCAAGCTGCGCCAGGTCGTAGGGGTTCTGCGGCGCGATCCACGGTGCGAATACCGCCAGCAACACCACGGCCAGCAGCACGATGCCCGCGCCCATCGCCACGTAATCGTTGCGCAGGCTCCACCATAAGTCGCTTTGCAGAAAGCGGGACATCCGGCTTTGCGCGCCGCCCGAAAAGGGGTTAGTGAGCATTGCCGCCTCCTTTGACGTGCTGGCTGCGCAGGCGGGGGTCAACCACGCCGTACATCATGTCGACCAGCGTGTTCAGGGTCACGAAGATGAAAGACACGATCACCAGATAGGCGGCCATGACGGGAATGTCCACGAACATGACCGATTGAATGAACAGCAGCCCCATGCCGGGCCACTGGAATACGGTTTCCGTGATCAGCGCGAAGGCGATCAGGTTGCCGATCTGCATGCCCGTGACCGTGATGACGGGCATCAGGCAATTGCGCAGCGCCAGCCGAAAGTGCACCACGCGGTCGGGCAGCCCACGGGCGCGGGCGAACTTGATGAATTCCGTGCGCAGCGTTTCCAGCATCTCGGCCCGCACCAGCCGCATGATCAGCGTGATCTGGAACAGCGCCAGGGTAATGGACGGCAGCACCAGCGCGGCGCGGCCCGACGGCGTCAACAAGCCGGTGGACCACCATCCGATCTTCACCGTTTCACCCCGCCCAAAGCCAGGCAGCCAGCCCAACTGCACCGAGAAGACCAGGATCAGCATGATGCCCACCACGAAGCTGGGCAGCGAAATGCCCAGGATGGACACGAACTGCAAGGCCTGCGCCAGGCGCGACTTGCGGTAGATGGCGGTGAGCACGCCCAGCGGCACGCCAATCACGAGCGACAGCAGCGTGGCCATCATCACCAGCTCGAAGGTGGCGGGAAAACGTTCGGCCACGAGCGCGAACACGTCTTGCTGGTTGCGGTACGAAATACCGAATTCGCCCTGCACCGCGTTGGTGACGAAGTTGACGTATTGCATGCCCATCGAGGCGTTCAGCCCCAGGCGCTCGCGCAGTTCGTCGCGCTGCGTCTGCGAGGCCTGCTCGTTGAGCATCATGTCGACGGGGTCGCCGACAAAACGGAAGATCACGAAGGCCAGCAACGCCACCGCCAGCATCACGCCAGCCGCGTTGAAGACCCGTCTAACAATGAATGCCAGCATGTGCGGCCTCCTTCAGACCTGATGTCGGACTCTGGAACGCCAAGCCCATCGCGGCGCGCGGCGTTCCCCCTGCACGCGCGCTACTGCATGCGCACGGTCCACAGACGCGCCTTGTTGTCAGGCATTTGCAGCACGTCGCCCACCTTGTCGCCCACGGCCCAGGCCATGGGCTGCTGGTGCAGCGGCAGGAAGCGCACATCGTCATGCAGGGTCTGCAATACCTCGGCCATCATCTGGATGCGCTTGGCGCGGTCCATCTCGGCCGCGGCCGCGTCAATCTTGGCGTCCAGCGCGGCGTCGCCCCACTGCCCCCAGTTGAAGACGCCGGCGGGGCCGGTGCGGCTGTGCATTACTTGCAGCAGGATCGACAGCGCATCGATCTGCGGCTCGTTGGCCCAGCCGTGAATGGTGATGTCGAACTCGCCACGCGAGCGCTTGGGGTTCTGCAACGAACGCGGCCCGCTGGCCAAGGAAGCCTTTACACCGATCCGCGCCCACATCGACGCCGCCGCCTGGCACAGTTCTTCTTCGTTCACGAACATGTCGTTGGAACACAGCAGCGACAAGGTGAAGCCGTTGGGATAGCCCGCTTCGGCCAGCAACGCCTTTGCCTTGGCCGCGTCAAACGGCAGGCGCGTTTCCTGCTTGGCCTCGTAGCCGGGTATGGACGGCGCCACCAGCGCGCCCGTGGTGCGCGACAGGCCACGCATCACGCGCTTTTGCAGCAGGTCGGGCGACAAGGCCATGTACAGGGCCTGACGCACGCGTAAGTCTTTCAACGGATTCTTGTCGGTAATGTTCGACCCGACGAGCTTGTCGCCCAGGTTGAAGACGAAGTAAATGGTGCGCAGTTCGGTCGCCGCCAGCACCTTCACGTTGGACGCGGCGCGCAGGCGGTCCAGGTCCTGCAAGGGCGCGTTTTCGGTGAAGTTGATGTCGCCCGACAGCAGCGCCGCCACGCGCGTCGGCGCGGACGCGATGGGCGTGAACTCAATGCGGTCGAGGTTGTGGCGGGGCTTGTCCCACCAGTCTTTGTTGACGACCAGCACGGTGCGCGTATCGGGCCGGTACGACTCCACCTTGAAGGGGCCGGTGCCATTGGCGTGGTGCGTGGCGTAGCCTTCGATGTTCTTGGCGGCGTCGGTCGGCTTGGTGCTGTTGTTGTCCACCAGCCACTGGCGGTTGAAGATGAAGATGTTGGTCAGGTCGTTCAGCATCAGCGGGTACGGATGCGTCATTTCGATGTCGACGGTGTAGTCATCCACCTTCGTCACGGCCTTGAAGGCCGGCAGGTTGCCCTTCAGCGGCGAGGCATCGTCGGACACGCGGGTCATCGAGGCCACGACGTCGTCCGCCGTGAACGGTGCGCCGTTGTGGAACTTCACGCCCTGGCGCAACTTGAAGCGCAGCACGGTGGGCGACGTGGCCTCCCAGGATTCGGCCAGCGCCGGGGTGATGTTGAACTTGTCGTCGTAGCGGATCAGCGCTTCGTATACGTGGTTCAAAAACGCCAGATTGAAGGTGCTGCCGTAGGAATACGGGTCCAGCGAATCCAGGTCGCGCGCGGCGCCCCACTTCAACGTGTTGGCGGCCGAAGCCCCGGTAATCGCCGACAGCGCGATCACGGCGCCGGCGGTCCACTTAAGCAACGTCTTCATGGCTGCAACTCTCCCTTGTCTATCGGTTTGTGGTTTGTGTTTGATCCAGGCTTGCCCTGGCGCCATGGGCATGGCGGCTGTGTCTGGAAGGCGGATCAGCTCCACGCGCACTGGCGTTGCACCCTATCCAGTGATGCCAGAGCCAGCACCTGCGCCAGCGCGGCGCGGTAGGAATCGATGACCGGCACGGCTGGCCGGCGCGTCAGCACCGGCAAGTACCCCGCCAGCGCGGCGCCCGCCACGATGATGACGTCGGCGCCTTGCGTCACGGCGGCGTCCAGCGCCAGGCTGACCTGGGCTGCCGACTCCGGCGTTTGCGACACGTAGTCCAGCGCATTGCCGGGCAAGGCGATGATGGCGGCGCAGCGGGCGTCCAGCCCAAGCTGGCGGATCTGTTCACGCAACATGCCCGGCCAGCGCTGGCCGACCGTGACGATGGCGTAGCGGTCGCCGCGCTGCATGGCGGCCATGATGGACGCCTCGGCCATGCCGACCACGGGCACGGTCAGGCATTCGCGCACCGCGCCGATACCGGGTTCGCCAAAACAGGCCAGCAAGCAGGCGTCAAAGGGCGCGTCGGCCTGGGCCACTTCGCGCTCCACGGTTTCCAGCACGGCATGGGCGGCCACCGCGGCCTCGACACGGCTGGCGATATAGGCCGGCCCGAACACGGCGGTAACGGCGTGTATGTGCGCGGCGCCACCAAGAAAGCTCTGCGCTTGCGCCGCAAGGCGGTCCGTCAGGCTGGACGTGGTGTTGCCGTTGACCACCAGCAGGCGGTACGGCGTGAAGGCGGGCCGGTCCAGGGACACGGCGTCGGGCATGGCTGGCATGGAACAAACCTCGGCAAGTTTGTATACGAAACAGATAACCAAAGTGCTTTTTAAATGACGCTTTTGTATAAATGTTTGTATACGATTTATGCCGACAATGTACGCGCCTGATGCCAGGCTTCAAGCTATCGCTAACCCTTAGCGGCGTTGTAGTATGCTTGCCTACGCCCCGCGCAGCGCGGTGCCGCGGCTACCGTGGCCCCTATGCATTACAAAAATACGCGCAGGTCCAGGAGCCAAGGAAGAAGATGAACACTCTCGCGCCACCGGCCAACGAGCCCCCGAAGAAAGACGTAAATCGCAGCGAAATCGTATACATAAATTTGCGCCGCGCCATCATCGAACAGGCCTTGCTGCCCGGCGACAAGCTGCCCGAAGACATCATCGGTGAACGCTTTGGCGTCAGCCGCACCATCGTCCGCGGCGTGTTGACCCGTTTGTTCAGTGAAGGCTTGGTAGACCTGCGCCCCAATCGCGGCGCGGCGGTGGCGCGCCCCAGTCTGGAAGAAGCGCACGACATCTTCGAAGCGCGCCGCTGCCTGGAACGCGACGTCGCCCGCAAGCTGGTGCAACACATCACCGAAACCGGGCTGACACGTCTGGCCCGGCATGTGGAGGAAGAGGAAGCGGCTCGCAAACGCAACAGCACGAATGAATCCATCCGGCTGTCGGGCGAATTCCACATCTTGATGGCCGAGCTATCGGGCAATGCGGTCTATGCCCGCTACGTGAACGAAATCGTCTCGCGCTGCTCGCTGATCCTGGCGCTTTACGGACGGCCGCACTCCAGCGAATGCGCGGTCAGCGAACATATGGAAATTGTGGAAGGCCTGCGCGCGCGTGACGAAAAGCACGTGCTGCATCTGCTGGAACACCATCTGGAATCCGTCACCGCGCGGGCGCTGCTGAGCACCGACGGAACGGGCGTGCGCGATATCCGCAAGATCCTGGATCGCTACGGCACGTGACGCGTCATGCGCGCCGCGAAGGCACGGATGCGTGATGCCGGTCTGACGAAGGCGCGGCGTAGCCTCAAGCCCGCCCGATGGGCGCGCCACTTTCCCCACGAAAGAGAAAAGCGCCCGGTTGGGGCGCTTTTTCGTTCTGGGACTTAGATTTCGCGTTCTTCCGTCTTGAGGTTGTTGTCGCGAGCGAAATCCACCACGAACTTGTACGCCAACGGTTCCAGGTCGCGCAAACGCAAGTCGACCACGATTCCGCGCACGCCGTCGATAACGACGGGCAGCACATAAGGCGAATAAGTGAGGTGGTTACCGGCACAGCCGGCGGGCCGGAACTGAGCCATTACGCCAGCGAGCCGCTCCGCCCAATCGCTGGGGCGGAATCGGCTACCGCTTTCGGTAACGCCATGAATTACGAATTGTCTGACGCGAGTTGCCATGAGTTCTTCACTACAGCGCGCCTTTCACGAAAGCCGGATCTTCGGCGTGATCAAACATGCGCCCTGCGCCGCGAATTGTATATGATTGATCCTTTGCTCTCTTCCAAAAGCCGATTCCGCCCCGCTTTCGCCTGGGGATTCAACGAATTCAGGACCGGTTTTTTGGTCATCCCCCAGGAGGATCCGCAATGACCTCGCCTCTGGCCAATATCTACGCTCGCCTGCCGGTTGCGTTTTCGCACGGCCAGGGCGTATGGCTGTGGGATGCAAACGGGCGCAAATACCTGGACGCGCTGGCCGGCATTGGCGTTTCCTGCCTGGGCCACGCACATCCGAAACTGGTGGCCGCGATCAGCGAGCAGGCCGCGCGCGTCATCCACACGTCCAACATCTACGAAATTCCACAGCAAGAGGCGCTGGCCGCCCGCTTGACGGCCTTGTCCGGCATGCAGGAAGTGGCGTTCTGCAATAGCGGATCGGAAGCGAACGAAGCCGCCATCAAGCTGGCGCGCTATTACGCCTACCAGCGCGGCAACCAGCACGCCCACATCATCACCATGGACTCGTCCTGGCATGGCCGCACGCTGGCCACGCTGGCGGCCACGGGCAGCGAGAAAGCGCGCAAGGGCTTCGAGCCACTGCCCACCGGCTTCATCCAGGTGCCCTACAACGACCTGGCCGCCGTGCGCGCGGCCGGCGACGCCGAACCGCGCACCACCGCGGTGCTGCTTGAAGTGCTGCAAGGCGAAGGCGGCATCCGCCCGTCCGACATGACTTATCTGCAAGCCTTGCGCCAACTTTGCACCGAACGCGGCTGGCTGCTGATGATCGACGAAGTGCAATCCGGCATCGGGCGCACCGGCAAATGGTTCGCGCACCAATGGGCCGATATCAAACCCGACGTCATGACGCTGGCCAAGGGTCTGGCGGGCGGCGTGCCCATCGGCGCGATGCTGGCGGCCGGCCCCGCGGCGGGTGTCTTCACGCCGGGCAGCCATGGCACCACGTTCGGCGGCGGGCCGCTGGTCTGCGCGGCCGGCCTGGCCGTGCTGGACACGCTGGAAACCGACAAGCTGCTGGACAACGCCCACACGGTGGGGGCTTACCTGCAAGACGCGCTGGCCAGCGCCCTGACAGGCACTGTCGGCGTGACCCAGGTGCGTGGCCGTGGCCTGATGCTGGGCATTGAACTGGCGCGCCCCTGCGGCGTGCTGGCGCTACGCGCGATGGAAGCGGGCCTGCTCATCAACGTCACCCGCGACCGTGTCGTGCGCCTGCTGCCGCCGTTGATCCTGAACAAGCAAGAGGCGGACCAGATCGTCGCCATCCTGGTCCCGCTCATCCAAGATTTTCTGGCCGAACATTCATCATCCCTGTCCCGACCCGGCGTTGCGCCCGGCCGGGCTCAATGACCTGCGACAACACCATGACTCCTCCCACGACTCAAAACGGCCCGTTGCGGCATTTTCTTCAGTTCAAGGACTTTTCGTCCGCGGAAATCGCCTACGTGCTGGACCGCGCTCGCATCATCAAGGAAAAGTTCAAGCGCTACGAACCCCACATGCCGCTGCACGACCGCACGCTGGCGATGGTGTTCGAAAAAGCCAGCACCCGCACCCGCGTCTCGTTCGAAGCCGGCATGTACCAAATGGGCGGATCGGTCATCAACCTGACCTCGAATGACTCGCAACTGGGCCGCTCTGAACCCATCGAAGACACGGCGCGCGTCATCTCGCGCATGGTCGACATCGTCATGATCCGCACGTTCGAGCAGACCCGCATTGAGCGCTTCGCATCGCACTCGCGCGTGCCCGTCATCAACGGCCTGACCAACGAATTCCACCCCTGCCAGATCCTGGCCGACATCTTCACCTACATCGAACATCGCGGCCCCATCGCGGGCAAGACGGTGGCCTGGGTGGGCGACGCCAACAACATGGCCTACACCTGGCTGCACGCGGCCGAAATGCTGGGCTTTACGCTGCATGTGTCCACGCCCGCCGGCTACGAGCTCGAAGCCTCGCGCATCGGCACGCCTTCGGACAAGGTGCTGCGCCAGTTCAAGGACCCCATGGAGGCCTGCCAGGGCGCGCATCTGGTCACGACCGACGTCTGGACCAGCATGGGTTACGAAGCCGAAAACGAAGAGCGCCGCGCCGCCTTTGCCGACTGGTGCGTGGATGCCGAAATGATGGCCGCCGCCGACCCCCAAGCCGTCTTCATGCACTGCCTGCCGGCCCACCGTGGCGAAGAAGTCACCGGTGAAGTCATCGACGGCCCGCAAAGCGTGGTCTGGGACGAAGCCGAAAACCGTCTGCACGTACAAAAGGCGCTGATGGAATTCCTGCTACTCGGCCAAGTGTGACCCACGCGGCGGTTCACACCTTGGACGGGTGAACCGCGCACCGGCACAACCCGTTGGATGGGTGCACCACGCACCGGCAACCCGTAGGATGGGTGAAGCGCGCACCGGTACCGGCCACAGAGCCACCCCCGATCGCGCGCAACCCATCACCCCGCGCAAATAACCGCCCCCTCACCGCAACCCACGCTCCCACCCCGCAATAGCCTCCACCACCTCTTGCGGCTTCTCCGGCACCAGCGCGTGCCCAGCCCCCCCGATCACCACGACCGACACGCGACCACCAAACTCATCGCGAATCTCATCGCGGGTCGCAGGCGGCTTGAACAAATCAAGTTCAGCCTGCAAATCCAGCAAGGGCTTGTCCCCGCCCGACCACCAATCAGATTGCCGCGTCGCCTTGCCCGCCATGCGCTGACTCTCACTGACCTGCGGGTACCAGCCATTCAGCCAGACACGCGCATCATTACCCGGCGCAAAAAACACATGCTGGATGGATTTCAAGCGCTCGGCATCAGGCAGCGACAAATCCGCACTGCGATCCACGTGTTCGCTCAGGCCCTTGGGATACTGCTTGGCCGCCGCCGCCACGATCACCACGCCCCGCACCAATTCAGGGTGATCCACCCCGGTCGCACGCGCCACCCAATTACCAAAAGCGTGGCCCACCATCACCACAGGCTGGCGCGCCACGTTGCGGATCACCGCGGCCTGGTCATCGGCTAGGTCATGCAGCGTGATGCCCGACATCGGCCCCGTACTGCCGCCAATGCCGCGCGGCTGCGGACGCAGCACGCGATAGCCGGCCTGGACAAAGCGTTGGGCCAGTTCGTCGAAATCCTGCGCGCCGCGCCCGCGCGACGGCAACAACACCAGCGCGGGCCCCTGCCCTTGGTCCAGCACTTCAATGCTGGCGCCGTTGCCCACCAGCACGTTGACACGCTTGGGCACATCGGCCAATGCCGGCGACGTCGCGGCGAATGCGCACGTTATCGTCAGGCCGGTCAGCAATTGCTTCATCATCATGTCCCCTTGCCGGTACCTAACGGCTAGCCATTCACAGAACTTTCTTGAACATCGTGCGGCGTGTATTGCGAAACGATGGCCGCACGCGGCTGCTCCAGTCCGTGGCGCGCACGGCCAGCCATGGCGGGCTGCCGAAGGTTTCGCGGGTGTGCAAGTCGTAGCAGGCCAGGTAACGCGGCGACTCATCACGGCATTCGTAGCGCATCGCGCGTACCGTGCCCAGCACCGACGCCAGGCCGGGCAAATGTTCCTGGTCGTACCAGGCGTTCAGGTCCGCTTCGGCCTCAGGCAGCACATCGGTTTCAACGATGTAGTGCCACGGCGCGTCCTGACCGGCGGAGGCGCCGGGCAGGTCCAGGGTCTGATGCAACACACGCGCCCGGGCGCCTGGAAAGTGTTCGGCCAGGCGCGCCTGGATTTCCGGCAACGAGCCCGCCGCGCCACGCAGGTACACATAAGTGTCTTCTTCCTCAAGCGCGGCGAACGCATTGACGCGCACACCGGCCAGCCCCGTAGTCAGACGCTCGCCCATGTCGGCCGCGCGCGCGTTGTCAAAGCGTTCGCCCAGTGACACCAGTAATACCGCTTCCTGTATTTCCTGCACAGTCTTCTCCTTTCAATGCCCGACGCGCAACGCCACCAGAAAGCGCGACACCATGTTGTACGCGCCCACCGTGGCCGCCAGCTCGACCAATTGCGCGTCATCGTAGCGGGCGCGCACGGGCGCGAACACCGCATCGGGCACCTCGATGTCACGCGTCATGGCGTCGGTCAGCGCCAGCACGTCGGCCTCGCCGGGCGCCAGCCCTTGCACGTCGCCCGGCGCCGGGTTGGCGCGCAAGGCGTCGATCACGTCCTGCGGCATGCCGCCCGCCAAGGCATGCGGCACATGCGCGTCGAACTCGTAGGGCGCATTGTTCAGGGTGGCCACGCGCAAGATGATCAGTTCGCGCAAGCGCGGCGACAACGACGTCTTCTGGCGGATCGCGGTCAGCATCGCTTCCCAGCCTTCCACCACGGCGGGACTGTTCAGCAGCACCTGGTACAGCGGCGATATGCGACCACGCGCGGCGCTGATGCGCGCCTCCAGCGTGGCCAGTTCCGGGCGGGTGCCCGGCTCTACGGGCGCAACTCGGCTGGCGCTCATGCTTACTCCGGACGGATGTTCTTGCGCTGGATCAGCGCGGTCCACTTGGCGCGGTCGGACGCGATCAGGTCGGCCAGTTCCTGGGGCGAGCTCGGCGCAGCTTGCGCACCGAATTTCTCCAGCTTGCTGCGCACCGCTTCATTGCCCAGCGCCGCGCGCACGGCCTGATTCAGCTTGTCGACGGTGGCGGCCGGCGTGGACGCGGGTGCCACGATGCCATACCAGTTGTTGGATTCCACGCCGGCAATGCCTTGCTCGGCCAGTGTCTTAACGTCGGGCAGCAGCGGATGGCGGGTCGGCGCCGCGATGCCCAGCGGCTTCAGCTTGCCGCCTTGGATGTGGCCGATCAGGCCCGGCACGTCGCCGAAGAAGCCGGCCACCTGGTTACCCATCACGTCGTTGATGACGGGCGCCGCGCCCTTGTACGGCACGTGCAGCACGTTGGCCTTGCTGGCGTCTTCGAACATTTCCAAGGTCAGGTGCGGAATGCTGCCGATGCCCGACGAGCCGATCGCCACCGATTGCGACGCCGCCTGCGAACGCTTGACGAAGTCCGCCGCGTCCGTTGCCGGGTTGGAAGGGTTTACCACAAACACGGTGGCGTTGTTCACCACCCGCGAGACCGGGGCGAAATCGCGCGCCGGATCGTAGGGCATGTCTTTGTACAGCGCCGGGCTGATCGCCACCGCGCCCACGCTGGTCAGGAACAGCACCGAGCCATCACCCGGCGCCTTGGCCACATAGGCCGCGGCAATGTTGCCATTGGCGCCCGCCTTGTTTTCCACGATGACCTGCTGCTTGAGCTCCTTGCCCAACTGCTCGGCCAGCACGCGCCCCACCAGATCCACCGGCCCGCCGGGCGGGAACGCGACGATCAGACGGACGGGGCCGTCGGCATGCGCCGCACCGAAGGCAGCGAAACTCAGCACAGTGGCTGAAAGCACTTTCTTGAACATGATGTCTCCTGGTTGAATCGAATTTTTATGGCTCGAAATTTTTGTTGCTCGCCAAACCATCGCGCTGCCGCGCAGCCGTCTACATGAATCCGTACAGTCTTGCGGGGTTGTCCACCAGCACCCGCTGGCGCAGGCCGGGATCCGGGCACGCCTCAAAGAACGTGTCCACCAGTTCGCCGTCATCCGGCATGTCGCCCGCCACGTTGGGATGCGGCCAGTCCGTGCCCCACAGGCTGCGGTCCGGCATGGCCTGGATCAGGGCGCGCACGAAAGGGATGCCCTCGGCGAAGGGGCGCTTGCCCGACGCGATACGGTCAATGCCCGACACCTTGACCCACGCCTGGGGCACATCGGCCAGGCTCAGCAAGGCCCGCATGGCAGGGGATTCCAGCCCGTCGACCGCCTTCAGGCGCCCCATGTGATCCACGACAAAAGGCAGGGGCAACGCCAGCAGGCGCGGCAACAGTTCGGGCAACATCGCCCCGTCCACGTGCAGGCACAGATGCCAGCCCAGCGGCGCGATCAGGCCCACCACATGATCGAACACGGCCGGGTCCGGCGCGCCGCCCAGGTGCGGCACGAAGTTGAAGCGCGCGGCGCGCACGCCGCCCTCATGCAATTGCTTGACGGTTGCCGCCGTGGTGTCCGCCCCCAGCAAGGCCACGCCGCGATAGCGCCCGCCGCTTTGGGCCAGCGCGTCCAGCAAGGCGCTGTGGTCCGAGCCGTGGCAGTTGGCTTGCACCACCACCGCGCGCTCAATGCCCAGATGCGCATGCAGCGCGGCCATGGCCGAGTACGGCGCATCGGGCGGCGTGTACGAACGGCCCTCGGCATACGGGAACACGTCGCCCGGCCCGAACACATGGCAGTGCGTGTCGCATGCGCCCGGCGGCAGGGTGTGGCGAGGACGGGACGGCGAGGCAAGCGGAGGACGGCAATCGGGCACTGTGGGTTCCTGCTGGAAAAACGACTGGGAAAGCGCCATCGTCGCGGATTGCCGCGCGCTAAACAATGCTATATCTTTGATTTCAGATATAGAAAAATCAAATACCCCATGGATCTCAAGCAGATCGAATACTTCGTCAGGGTGGCGGAACGGCGCAGCTTCTCGCGCGCCGCTGAAATGCTGGACGTGGCCCAGCCCACCTTGAGCCGTCAGGTGCGCCTGCTGGAACTGGAGCTTGGCCAGCACCTGCTTTACCGCAACGGCCGGGGCGCCGAACCCACTGAAGCCGGCTTGCGCTTCCTGGAACATGCTCGCGCGCTGCTGACCCTGGCCGAACGCGCCAAGGAAGACCTGCAGACGTTGCGCGCCACGCCCACGGGCAAAGTGGTGGTGGGCTTGCCTCCGCGTATCGCCCGCGTGCTGACGCCGCCGCTCGTGCAGGCGTTTCGCCACGGCTTCCCCGAAGCCTCTATCGCGGTCGCTGAAGGCCTTAGCGCCCAGGTGCGCGAATGGCTGCTGGCCGGTCGGGTCGATCTGGCGCTGCTGTATGACCCGGCGCCCTCGCCCCAGCTTGCCTACGAATCGCTGTTCCGCGAAGACCTGGTGCTGGCGGCTGCTGCCGGCCACCAGCCGCCGCTGCCTGAGCGCGTTACCGTGGCGCGGTTGGGCGACTATCCGCTGGTGCTGCCCAGCCTGCCCAACGCCATCCGCACCCTGGTCGAAAGCGTGTGCCGCGCACAAGGCGTGCGCCTGAAGGTGGCCGCCGAAGTGGACGCCGTGCAGACCATCGTGGAACTGGCCGCGCAAGGCGACGCCTATGCCATTCTGCCGCGCTCGGCGGCGCGGGGCCCGGCCGCCGAGCATGCCTTGTCGCTCTGCGACATTGGCTCGCCCACCATCACCAATAATCTTGTGCTGGCCAGCGCCCGTCACCGGCCCGCCACCCGCCTGGCGACGGCCACCGGGCAACTGATTCGGCAACTGGATTTATCCAAGCTGTTCGCGCCGGGGGCCTGAGCGCTCGCGTGGGGCGCCGCGGAATGGGGAATACCGACACGGATCTGGCCGCCCCAGGCAAAAGAGTTAAAATGCCCGCACTCTTTCTTGTTTGGCGGCTTGCTGCTGTCAAAGCCTTTTGTCAAAGTCCTGTTGGCGTCTCACCTCAAACAATGACCACTATCCTCCCGAACCTTCCTACCGGCCAGAAGGTCGGCATCGCCTTTTCCGGCGGTCTCGACACCAGCGCAGCCCTGCTGTGGATGCGCAACAACGGCGCCATTCCCTACGCCTACACGGCCAACCTGGGTCAGCCCGACGAGTCCGACTACGACGAAATCCCCCGCAAGGCCATGGCCTACGGCGCTGAAAATGCCCGCCTGATCGACTGCCGCGCGCAGTTGGTGGCGGAAGGCATTGCCGCCCTGCAATCGGGCGCGTTCCATATCTCGACCGCCGGCATCACCTACTTCAACACGACGCCCATCGGCCGCGCCGTCACCGGCACGATGCTGGTGGCCGCCATGAAGGAAGACGACGTCAACATCTGGGGCGACGGCAGCACGTTCAAGGGCAACGACATTGAGCGCTTCTACCGCTACGGCCTGTTGACCAACCCGGACCTGAAGATCTACAAGCCCTGGCTCGACCAGCGCTTCATCGACGAACTGGGCGGCCGCTCGGAAATGTCCGAATACATGCGCCAAGCCGGCTTCGACTACAAGATGTCGGCCGAAAAAGCCTACTCGACCGACTCCAACCTGCTGGGCGCCACCCACGAAGCCAAGGACCTGGAACAACTGAATTCCGGCATCCGCATCGTCAAGCCCATCATGGGCGTGGCGTTCTGGCGCGATGACGTGGCCGTGAAGGCCGAAGAAGTCACGGTGCGCTTCGAGGAAGGCCAGCCGGTCGCCCTGAACGGCGTGGAATACAGCGACCCGGTTGAACTGCTGCTGGAAGCCAACCGCATCGGCGGCCGCCACGGCCTGGGCATGAGCGACCAGATCGAAAACCGCATCATCGAAGCCAAGAGCCGCGGCATCTACGAAGCCCCGGGCCTGGCGCTGCTGTTCATCGCCTACGAACGCCTGGTCACCGGCATCCACAACGAAGACACCATCGAGCAGTACCGCGAAAACGGCCGCAAGCTGGGCCGCCTGCTGTACCAGGGCCGCTGGTTCGATCCGCAAGCCATCATGCTGCGCGAAACCGCCCAGCGCTGGGTGGCCCGCGCCATCACTGGCGAAGTCACCATCGAACTGCGTCGCGGCAATGACTATTCGCTGCTGAACACCGAATCGGCCAACCTGACGTACGCACCGGAACGCCTGTCGATGGAAAAGGTTGAAAACGCCCCGTTCACGCCGGCCGACCGTATCGGCCAGCTGACCATGCGCAACCTGGATATCGTCGACACCCGCGAAAAGCTCTTTACTTACGTGAAGACCGGTTTGCTGGCGTCCAGCGGCACGTCGCTGCCGCAGTTGAAAGACGCGGCCAAGAAGAAGTAATTCTTCAACGCCAACGAAAAACCCCTCGATGACAGTCATCGAGGGGTTTTTTATTGCGCCGCTATCACCACGAAAGCCAGCGGGCCTGAACCTGATGGGCCCGCTACAGCTCTACCTGCATGCCCATTTCCACCACGCGATTGGCGGGAATCTTGAAGAACTTCGTGCTGCGCGTGGAGTTGCGGGCCATGAAGGAGAACACGGCACGCCGCCACCGCCAGAGCGCGGGCTTGCGCGCCGCCACCACCGTTTGGCGCGACAGAAAATAAGACGTGCGCATCGGCTCCAGATCCAGCTCTGGATACGCTTCCGCGACCAGGCGCAGCGCCTCGGGCACGTCCGGGTCTTCCTTGAAACCGTAGTTCACCGTTGCCGTCCAGCTTGAGGCCGACAGCTTATTCACCACGAAACGCTCTTCGGGCGAAATATACGGCACGTCGGCCACCAGAATCGTCAGGAACAGCACATGGTCATGCAGCACCTTGTTGTGCTTCAGGTTATGCAGCAGCGCCGGCGGCACGTTGCCTGAATTCATCGTCATGAAGATCGCGGTGCCCGGCACCCGCGATGGCGGGTACTGCTCCAGCTGCTCCATGAATTCCTTCAACGGCTGCCGATCGCGTTGCTGCATGTCCGACAACAGGCGGCGCCCACGGCGCCACGTCATCATCAGCGTGAACACCACAATGGCCACCAGCAGCGGCAGCCAGCCGCCTTCATGGATCTTGAACACGTTGGCCGAAAACAGCAGCACGTCGAACAGCAGCAAGAAGCCCAGCACCCCAAACCACGCCATGCGCTTGATGCCCGTCGTACCGCGCGGCAGCACGGCAAAGGCCAGCACCGACGTCGTCAGCATCGTGCCCGTTACGGCGAACCCATAGGCCGCCGCCAGGTTGTCGGAATTGCGGAACAGCAGCACCAGGACCAGCACGGCGCACAGCAGCAGCGCGTTGACCTGCGGCAGGTAGATCTGACCCTTTTCCACGGCGGACGTATGCAGGATCTGCATGCGCGGCCAAAAGCCCAGTTGCACCGCTTGGCGCGTCACGGAGTAAGCGCCCGAAATCACGGCTTGCGAGGCCACGATGGTGGCGATGGTGGCCAGCGCCACCAAGGGCACCAGGCCCCAATCGGGCGCCATCAGAAAGAAGGGGTTGCGGATGGCCTCGGGGTTGCGCAGCAACAGCGCGCCCTGGCCGAAATAACACAGCGTCAAGGCCGGCAGCACCATGCTGAACCAGGCACCGCGAATGGCGGGGCGACCGAAGTGGCCCATGTCGGCGTACAACGCCTCGGCGCCGGTCAAGGCCAGCACGACCGCGCCCAGCAGCACAAAGCTGATCAGCGGAAATTCGATGACGAAGCGCAGGCCCCACATGGGGTTCAGGGCCGCCAGCACTTCCGGGGTCTGCCAGATTTGCCAACCGCCCAAGGCGGCCAGCGTGCCGAACCACAGCAGCATCACCGGACCGAACAGCTTGCCCATCAGGCCCGTGCCATGCGACTGGATGGCGAACAGCACCACCAGCACCACCAGCGCAATCGGCACCACCCAATGGTCCAGCGTGTGCGACACGATGCCGATGCCCTCCAGCGCGGACAGCACCGAAATGGCGGGCGTGATCATGCTGTCGCCGTAGAACAGCGCCGCGCCGAAAATTCCCAGCACGATCAGCACCCAGCGCAGTTTGCCTTCGCGCGCCCGCACCGCCAGTTCCAGCAACGCCAACGTGCCGCCTTCGCCTCGGTTGTCGGCGCGCAGCACCAGCGTGACGTACTTCAGGGACACCACCAGCATCAGCATCCAGAACAGGATGGACAGCACGCCCAGCAAATGCGCGGGTTCCAGGTCGGTGTGCACGCTCAGGCCGGTCAGGCAGGCACGCAGCGTATACAGCGGGCTGGTGCCGATGTCGCCATACACCACGCCCAAGGCCCCCAAGATAAGCGCCGCGCGCGACGACGGCGCATGGACGCCGCCCGCATGGGCACCGGTCGGAGAAGAGGCACCAGCCGTGGCTTGGCTCATGATATGGGTTCTTGACGAGTCAGTTGCGCCCCTTTGCGGGGGCCGGGGAACACCACGGACAGGCGTGTTCCGGAGAAGTCGGGGCGGCTGGTCAGCTTCCACCAGGCGCCATGGGCATGCGCGATCTCGCGCACGATGGCCAGCCCCAGGCCCGAGCCGCCAGCCGTGGCGGTGGGCGAACGGTAAAAGGCTTCGAACACGCGGTCGCGTTCTTCGGGTGGAATCCCGGGGCCGTTGTCTTCGACCGTCAGCGACGGCGGGTTGGCGCCCACGATCAACGTAATACGCCCGGTTTCGTTGCCGTAGCGCAAGGCGTTGTCGATCAGGTTGCTGAGCAGTTCGGCCAGCAGCAAGGGGTCGGCATCGATCCAGATCGGCGCGTCCGGCGCCACCAGGTCCAGTTCGTAGCGCGCCTCACGCACGCGTGGAAACCACTCGGCGCCATGCACTCGCACCCATTCGCACAGGTCGATGCGTACAAAGCTGTCTTGCGGCCGCGCGTTAGGGTCGGCGCGCGCCAGCACCAGCAACTGCTGCCCCAGGCGAATCATGCGGTCGCTGACTGCCTTGATGCGTTCGGCACGCGCCCGCACGTCATCAGGCAACGGGCGGGCCAGCATCAGTTCGGATTCCAGCCGCAGGCCGGATAACGGCGTGCGCAGCTGGTGTGCGGCATGACCGATGAAGCGCCGCTGCGCCGCCAGCGACGCATCCAGGCGCAGCAACATGTCGTTGGTGTGCGTGACCAGCGGTTCGATCTCGACCGGCACGCCCGCCACTTCCAGCGGCTGCATGTCGTCGATGGAGCGCTGCCGGATTTCCTCGGACAAATGGTTCACCGAACGCAGCCCGGATCGCACGCCCTGCACCACCACCCAGGTGAACAGCGCAATCAGCGCAATCTGTCCCACCACCATCAACCAGAAGAAATCTTCCAGCATCCAGAGCGACATGTCGATCTTGTGCGTGATCACCCAGGTTGCCGCCAGGTCCAGCAGGACAAGCAGCAGAATCGGCGGCATCAACCGAATGACCAGATGCCGGGCAAGCGAGCGGGAAGGGAGCAAGGGGCGTGTGGGCGTGGGAGCGGAAGGAATGCGTTCGTGCGTCATGACGCGATACCCTCGCTTGGGCGGATGGAAGCGCGCTGCCGGAACCTACCGGCGGCGCCCGGCCCGTCAGGCCGTTTCCACATCCAGCATGTAGCCGAAGCCGCGCACCGTCTGAATGCTGGCGCCCGTGCCTTCCAGGCGCTTACGCAAGCGGTACACGTAGACTTCGACCGCGTTTTCGCTGAAATCGGCGTCCCAGGCGGACAAGGAGTTCACGATCTGACGCTTGGTGACGACGCGGCCCACGCGGGCCATCAGCATTTCCAGTACGGAAAGCTCGCGCACCGACAGCGACAGGCGTTGGCCATTGGCGCGCACTTCGCGGCCGACCGTATCGAACACCAGCGGACCGACTTCGATCAGGGGCTGCGCCTGGCCTGCCCGGCGTCGGCCGAAGGCACGCACGCGCGCCGCCAGCTCGGGCAGTTCAAAGGGCTTGGTGACGTAATCGTCGGCGCCGGCATCCAGGCCCGCAACGCGGTCTTCAATGCCGTCGCGCGCGGTGAGGATCAGTACGGGGACTTGATTGCCGTCTTGGCGCAACTGCCGCAACACATCAAGCCCGCTCATGCCGGGCAAATTTAGGTCGAGCAGCATGAGGTCGTAAGGCTGGCCAGCCAAGGCGCCCAGCACTCGGTCGCCTTCGGTCAGCCAGTCGACCGCATAACCCTGGTCGGCCAGGAATTCCTGGAGCGCATGGCCCAGGGTGGTGTCGTCTTCGATTACCAGAACTCGCATGCCGCGATTCTAGCGCGATCCGAAAAAAAAGGGGCGCGAAATGCGCCCCTTCCCTGGATTCGTTCACCCGCCGGACGGCGCCCCGGCCGGGGCCGGGGTGGCGCTGCCCGGGCTTGCGCCAGCAGCGGGCGTTTCGCCTGCCGCGGCGCCGCTGGATGGCGGCGTCGTGATGAACCCGATGCGCGACATGCCCGAACGGCGCGCCGCGGCCATGACCTTGGCCAGCGTTTCGTAGCGCGTGTTCTGATCGGCGCGAATGCGGATTTCAGGTTGCGGCTTGGTGCCGGCGATCGACTTGAAGCGGTTGGGCAGGTCATCAATATTGACCGGCTTTTCGTCCCAGAACAGCGCGCCGCTGGCATCAATGGCCAGGTCGACCGTCTTGGGTTCTTCTTCGATCTGCTCGGCGGCCACCTGGGGCATGTTGATCTTGATCGAATGCGCCAGCAGCGGGGCCGTGATGATGAAGATCACCAACAGCACCAGCATGACGTCGATCAGGGGCACCATGTTGATCTCGGAAACCGTATGGCTTCCGGACCCTTTTCCCTCGAAGCTGCCAAAGGCCATTATTCGCTCCCGCGTTGAACCGCGGCGCCGTTACCGTTCTGGCGACGCAGGGCGCGCACCTTGCCGTCGGACAGCGCCACTTGCTGGCCGGTGGTCAGGAACGCAAACAGATCATGGGCAAAGGCGTCCAGGCGCGACAGGTACACGCGGTTGTTGCGCACGAAGGTGTTGTACGCCAGCACCGCGGGAATGGCCACGGCCAGGCCCAGGCCCGTCATGATCAAGGCTTCGCCCACGGGGCCGGCGATGCGGTTGATGGTCACGCCGTCGGACAGGCCGATACCCACCAGGGCGTGATACACGCCCCACACCGTGCCGAACAGGCCGACGAACGGCGCGGTGGAGCCCACCGAGGCCAGCACCGTCAGGCCGTTTTCCAGCTTGGCGGTTTCTTCGTCGATCACCTTGCGCATGGTGCGCGTGACGAAATCGGAATTGCTGCCGGATTCTTCCAGCTTGGTCGCGCCGAACTTATTGTGGTGCGCCTGGGCGTGCATGGCGTGGCTGGCCAGGTGCGAGAACGGGTCGCGCGCGCCGTGCGTGCTGATTTCGTGCTCGACCTGCTCCAGCGAGCTGGCGTTCCAGAATTTGTTCAGGAAGTCCGCCGAACGCTTGCGCATGCTGACGTTGCTGGCGGCCTTTACCAGGATCAGGTACCAGGTCACCAGCGACATCAGGATCAGGATGACGAACAGGCTCTTGCCCACGAAATCGCTCTGCGCGACGAAGTGCAAGAAGCCCATGTCGGGCGGCGCGACCGGCAACGGCGCGGGGGTGGGCAGCGACGGCAGCGCGGCGGCGGCGTTCTGCAGCGCGTCAGCCGATTGCTGAACGACGCCGGCGCCGGCCGTGGCGGCTTGTTGGGCTGCGGGCGCAGCGGCGGCGGCAGCGGGTGCAGCCGGGCTGGTCGTCGCCTGCGCCACCAGGGTGGCGCCATGCAGTGCGTTGGACATCTCAGTTCCTCATTACGAAATCGAACGGAATTTTGGCTTTGGCGGGATAGGCCACGCCGTTACGGGTATAGGGCTTGAACCTGGCCTTGCGGGCAGCGGTCAGCGCGGATTCATCCAGCCTCGAGAAACCCGAGGACGTGTCGATCGTTGCGCGGTCCACCAGGCCCTGCGTGTTGATCTCCACCAGCACCAGCACCCGCCCTTCTTCCCGCATGCGGCGCGAAGCCATCGGGTAGGTAGGCATGGGACGCGCGCCCTGGAATTCGATGCTCGACACCAGCACGGGCTGATCGGGCGGCGGCCCCTGCTGCGGGCTTTGCGTGGCCTGCGCGCCATCAACCGCGCCGGTGGGCTTGGCCTGCGGCGGCGGCGTCTCCGGCTTGGGCTCGGGTTTGACTTCCTGCTTGGGAATCGGCTTGGGCTTGGGCTTCGGCTTGGGTTTTGGTTTCGGCTTGGGCGCCGGCTCCGGCGGCTTTTCAACCACCGGCTCGGGTTCGGGTTCCGGCTCGGGCTTCAGTTCGGGTTCCGGCTCGGGCTCGGGTTCCGGTTCAATTTCGGGCTGCGGCTCGGGCGGAGGTTCGACCACGGGCTCCGGCGGTTCGGGCGTGGGTTCCGCCTTGGCCACCTGCGGGATGGGCGCATCCACCAGGCTGACCATGACAGCCTCGGGTTCCTCGAGCTCAGGACGATTCGTAGGCGCCATGAAAATGGCTCCGATCACAGCCGCATGAAGTGCGACAACCGCCAGCCCGGCGCCAGCGCGTATACCAAATGAAGACGGCGAAGAAGAATTCGAACCGCGTTGAAAACTAGGCATGAATCAGCCAGAGTGCATTGACTTATCCGGCCAGCCAGACGAAGACGCCGCCCAAAAAAAAGCGGCATCAGCCAGCCGGTACAAGCCGATCATAATATCTTAAATGCGAATGATTCGCACGTTCTATTTCGTCTGGAATAGCGTAACACTGCCCTACCGGGTCAAACCAGAAAGCTCAAAACGTGTACAAGGATGCTTGCGCAAACGCAAGGAATGCGGGGGAAGCCGGCGCGACGCCCAAAGCAAAAAACCCGCCACAATGAAGTGTGCGGGTTTCGCTGGAAGAATCGGCAAAAATGCGAATGTTGCTTTTGGTGGGTGCTACAGGGGTCGAACCTGTGACCTACGCCTTGTAAGGGAGTAACAATACCATATAAAACAACAACTTACAGACCAAACCAACAAAAAATACCAACGCTCACTCTTACGTTGTTAGTTCGCCCTGCTCGAGCAATAGAGAAATTCAATCATTACGCAATGTAAGCAGGTTATGATTCGAACCGACTGTTTCAGGGTGTCACAACAAAAAGAATGGAGCGGAATACGATATGGCCGGCAAGCAAAGTGGAAATTCAAAGCCAGTTGTCAAAGTAGGCTTTTTCCATGCAATGAGGGACGTCCTGGTGGCCGCAATGGCCAGAGGCCAACTCCTATTGATGTGCGCGTTCTTAGTCCTTTTTGTGATTGTAGTTCGACTTCCGCCGGACCAACTTTCGAACTTCGTCTTTCGGATCATGGACGGGTTGGCATCTGGAAGCTATCTTGGATGGGCACTCTTTTTGATCACAGCTTTAGCTTGGGGGGTCAACGCACGATTCCTCAGGCGCATCAACGCTCAGGAAATGCAAAGGGTAGCAGACGCGAAAACTGCCGCGCAGCAGTCCCGCCTGGGCCAGCACGTGCGATCAAGTGAGGTTTAAATGGAATACGTTGTAATTGCGATGATGGTTTTGGCTGTGTACCACTATGTACTTCAATCAGCCATTGTCCCTTCATTACGTAGCCACCTGCGTTATGAGGCGTTCGCTTTGAGAGATGAACTGCGACAACTAAAGATGCAGCACGGCAAGGAGCTGTCCGACCCCGTGTTTCATAGTCTGCAAGACTCTGTCAATTTCCTGATTTCGGATATGTGGCGCATTACGATCTTCAATCTTATCGCTGCGCGCAGAGCATTCGACTCACACCCAGAGATAAAGAAGCAGGTCCAAGGCAAGCTAAATTCTCTCGATAGCTGCAAGATCAAAGAAGTTGTCGACCTTCGCAAACGCATGACTCGCCTTTCAATTAAAGCCGCTGCAATCGACGCGGCTGGCTGGTGGATTTACATTGTTCCAGTTATCTGGGCAGTCGCATGCGTGTCACGTTCCAAGAAATTGTTGAGACTCGTCCTCGCGGCTCCCAAAGGCCTCCGGGATGGAGTAATACTTCCGTACGATGTGGGCAGCACGCCTGCTACCGCTTGAGCACTCTGATTCGGAGCCGCCCTAACGGGCGGCTTTTTTTATGTCGATGTGTTGCCCTGTCCGAGTGGTTCCATGTGCAGCCACTACCAGACCCTGAAAGACGCCGAGTTACTGCTCAAGAAGTTCGGCGTGCGCCAGAAGCCGGCCGCCATCGGCAAGTACGACATGTGGCCTAGGTATCAGGGTGTATTCGTGCGCCGGCCCGTGGAGCATGATGTGGGCGACGACGCCGTACCGGAGAGGGAAGTTGTCGCCGGCCGCTGGGGCCTCATCAGCGCCATGACAAAAGCCGACGGCCTGGACAAGGCCGGCAAGCTGTCCACCTTCAATGCCCGCAGCGAGACAGCACCCAAATCGTTCACCTTCGGCAACGCTTGGCGCCGGGCGCAGCACTGCATCATCCCGGCGGATGCCATCTTCGAACCCGACTGGCGTTCCGGGTCGGCAGTGCCCACCCGGTTCACACGGGCTGACGGCGCGCCACTCGGCATCGCGGGCCTTTGGGACCGGTGGCGCGATGCTGCCGGCCAGTGGCAAGAGAGCTACACCATGCTGACCATCAACGCGGACGAGGATCCGCTATTCCGCGACTATCACCAGGCGGGCAAGGAAAAGCGCATGGTCGTCATCCTGCCGGAAGGCGCCTACGGCGACTGGCTGACCGCGCCGGCCGAGGCGGCCCGGGACTTCCTGGCCCCCTTCCCCTCCGACAAGCTCGTCGCCACGCCGATGAAGTGACCGTGACATCGCTGGAATATACTGGATATTCAACCAGTGTTTTCCGCCATGCCGTTCAAACCGCCCCTCTCCCACAACGACCTGCGCGCCATCCGCGAACGCCAACCATGGAACAGCGATGTGATCGCCCTGCTATGGGAGGTCAAGCGCCTACGTGCGAGCCTGCTGCGCGCCTACCAGCTTTCGGACGACTTCAAACGCCCGGCCGGCATCACGGGCGACCTTTACGACGAGTTCATGGAAGCGCTGCGCGCTGAGCCGTGTGTCATTGAGCGCGACCAGGACGTACAGGACTTAATGGAAACGCCCG
The DNA here is from genome assembly GCF_038594925.1 of Achromobacter sp. JD-1. NCBI lineage: Bacteria > Pseudomonadati > Pseudomonadota > Betaproteobacteria > Burkholderiales > Alcaligenaceae > Achromobacter > Achromobacter sp. JD-1. The sequence goes on from NZ_JBCGCS010000002.1 coordinate 75,549, forward strand.
ATAAGCTGCGAAAGGGTATGGCCCCGCGCTAGCGGTCGCATTGAGTTTGCCAAATCCGGTTGATATCCCGAATCTGTCGACGAACAGGGGCCGGCGTTGCATCCACCTGCTCGCCCGAATCGAAATAGACCGGCCGCGCGTGGTCGCAGAACTCAACGCCGACCGCTGCCGGTGCCACGCACCCAGTCACGCTTAAGCTCATCAGCAATAGCGTCATCATCCATACCAGCCGTTTCCCGCTGCACATCACGCACCTCCTGCCGGGCCTTGGCCCCCTGTTCGTTGATTTGGTCGGATCTTTCTTGGCGCTCCGCCTGCCGCCCCGTAGCGCGCCCCCGATAGAACACGCTCACCAAAGTGACCGCCGCAAGGCCGATCAACAGCAGGACGCCTTTAAGCCGCTCAACCCATGCCGACATTGCTGCCCCCTACTGCGGCGAGCGCTTGCGCATACAGCGCCGGCCAAGTCTCAGGGTGCGGTTTCCCCGGCCGCCACGTCCGCAGATAAAGTGCCCATGCTCCGTTCGCGTCGCCAAGCGAAGGCAGACGCTGGGGGTCCGTCCACAACAGCAGGCGCGCAAAAACTGCGGCCAAGATATCGTCATGCGGTAGCGAGTTGTACACGTCCGTCGCTGTCGGCTCGACATCCCGAACGGCGCAGACTGAGCGGGCATCCGCCCAGCTCGACGGGTGCGACAACACGCCGCGCACGCCGCCCGCGCGTTCAAATTGCCAGAAGCCCACGGCCGGCCCTTTGATCTGCCGGCGATGCAGAAAGCGACTTTCCTGCAAACCAATGGCAAGAAGCATCACGCGCGCTTCGCGGGTGTCACGGTTTGCCGGCAGCAGCCCGAGCGCAGGCGCGATCGCGGTATCGATAACGGTCTTCAGATCCACAATCACCCCTCCCCGCCAGGCCTCACGCCAAAGATCTTCGCGCGGACCTCGGCCACCCACTCAAGCAGCCCCTTCTGGCGCATGCTTGCCATCCATCGCATGTACGCCCCCAACACCCACCATGCAGGGAGCCCAGCCAGCAGCATGCTCGGCCCCAACACGTAGAACTTCGCCAGCAGCGCGTCGTCGCTGCCGGCCCCGTGTTGCGATAGCCAGATCATGGCGTCCATCAGCCCCGGCTTCCAGGCGATAACGCCTGCGGCAAGCGCCGGCCCAAACATGAACGAGCAAGAAACCGTCGAAATCGTGCGGATAGTGAACTCGCGCACGGATCGTGGCGGCATGATTAGCAGCCCAAGCATGGCCGCCAGCGCCGCCGGCACGCCATACGCCATTGCGACTTTCAAGGCCGCGAGGCCTCCCAGCCCCGTAGTACCTGGTTCCATAGTTGCACTGCTCCTGTAGACGGTGCGCATGATTGCCTCCCGTTTGGACGAAAAAAAGCCCGCTGACGGCGGGCTACTCATAAGGATACGGCCACCGCTAGGAGGCCGGCATTAAAGTCCACTTACGTCAATGACGGTGTAGTTCCATAACGGTCGATCGATAAGAGGGGCATTGATCGGATCGTTGTATGGTCCCGCCACGCGCGGCGCGTTCGCAATACCTAGCGTTGCGCCTTGCTGACGCACGCAGCAGGCAATCCAGAAAAACATGTAGCCGGGATTCGGCCCCACGCCCACCGGAACCTCCTGCGTATACGAGCAGAGGTTCCCTTGCAGCACCGCCGGCACACTTCCCGCTGGCATTGCATAAGTAAGAAACTGCGGCGGTGAGTTGTCTTGCGTTGCTGGCAAGTTGGCGCGCGTCCCGTTCAGGGCTGCCAAGTACCGCATGTACTGATTTCGCGAGTCGAACGTTGTCACGCCGGCCGAGTTCTTTACGCGAAGGCCATAAGCCTGCCCAGCCGGGAATCCCGTAACACCAGGAGGCGCGAACACATACCAATTGATGACCGCCTGCGAACCGCCCACGATGTAGGACAAAAATGTGACGGTCATCGTTGTTGCTGTGAACGTCGCTCCCATTAGGAAAGAAGGGAAATCGGCGCGCCAAGCAAACGCCGAGGCCGAGGTATATGGAACAGTCACAGTTCCTGAGCGCCAGGAACCAAAGCCGGTGGATTGGTTCGCCACGAGCGTGCCTTTTGTCCAAAACGCGAGGTTCCGATACGTGCTATCAACCTGCGTGATCAGGTTGCCGTTTCTGACACGCAGTCCGTAGTCGGCCATCAGCCAATCCTCCCATAGCCAATTCGAACGGAAACCCGATAATTTACGGCCAGGAATCGCCATGAAATGACAGTTCCGGAGGCTGTGACCTCCGGCATATTCATGTAGCCCGCCGCCGACTCGCCACCAATGGGAAAGAAGAAAGGCGCGCCCCCAGCGAGTTGGGGATCGGTTATCGAGCCGTCCGACGTGCCCGTGGAGAACTCCCCGAGGATGCGCGGTAGCGTGGAGGAGTACTGCACCTGCAAGCCGCCCGAGGCGTCTTTGATCATTAAGCCGAACGCCATTCGGGCCTCCTAGGGGATATAGCCGAGCGTCACTCGGTCGATGTTGTTGCTATCGTAGACAACCACTTGTTGTGAGGTAATCCTCATGCGCCCACCGCCCGGCAGCGGCGAGTTGATTTCCATCACGTTCCCGGCTTTGTCGATGCGCCATCCAGAGACCCCCGGCACATAGTTGTTTGACTGGATGTACTCGCCGATTTTGGCATTCGTGATGGTGCCATCCTGGATGAACGCGGATCGAATGAATGTCTGCCCGTTCTCGATGGCGAATGGCGTGGAAACAATGCCATTGATTAGGTTGACGAAGGCAAAGCGGTCGGCCAAGAACAGCACCTGCGTCTGCATACCTTCAGGCGTGTTTTCCACCCCCACACCCATGCCGGCGCCGTAGTACTGACCGTTGACTGTGACGCCGGCCTTGATGCTGACCATCGCGTTCAAACCGTCCTGCACCTGCTTAATCTCAGTCGCAGCACCGCCCCCGGAATCGATCTTTTCGATCAAATCCTGGCCCAGCATGCTTTCCTCGATCTTGCCGCCGATCTGATCCAGAATAGGCCCGGCGTCGTCGCTCGCCATCCCCCGAACGCCCATGCCCGCCGGGTAGAAGTCGCCCTTCACGCCGTTCTTGTCCACGAGCCGAGCCCAGAACCAAAGCTCCTTGCCAGCGCGCAGGCCGAACAGCGTGTGGGTGTTCTGCGGAAAGGCGAAGTTCCCCAAGGGAATGGCGTTCTCCAGGTTGGGCGTCTCCCCGTAGAACAACTCCGTGTAATCGATGATCGACGGCCCCGTGGGCAGCCCCCAATCCAGCTGAATGCTGAACAGCAGCCCAGTCGCGGTCAGGCTTGTGACAACCGGAGGCGGCCCAATGATGCCGTCCAGTTGCGTCAGCACCGACGAAGCCCAGATGGATGGGATGTTCAGCGCGTTCAGCGCCCGCACGCGGCACATGAAGCCCCCGGCGAAGATGTTGGGTACCTCGATGCTCATTGATCCCGTGCGGGGCAGATTCACCCAGTCCGAATTGTCCCGGCGCCACTGCACCTCGTAGGCAACGGCGTTGGCCGCAGCCTTCCACGAAAAGACCGCCGTGTGGCTAGCGTATCCCTGGTCGATCACAGAATAGGACGTGATCGTCACGTCCGAAGGCGGTGGCTGAACGCCAGGCGGAATCACGGTGATCGGAGGCGGATCAAGGCGCGTGCCGAAATCCACGTTTCCGAACTTCCCAGGCTCGTGCTGGACGGCCGAGATTTCAGCAATCAAGCCATCCTTTCGCTTCACACTGTGGACGCGAAAGCGCTGCGCCGAGAGCGTTTCGGATTCCAAAGTCCATACACATTCGGCTTCCGGCACCTCCGAATATGGCGCGGTCACAGTCAGAATCAAGACCGAGCCCGGCAGGCCGACCATGTCCGCAGTCAATTCGGTCGAGTCCACGGTGAAGATCGTCATATCGGCCGTCAAGCCTTGCCCAACCGCCGTACTGATGATCCGCGTTTCCGAAACACCACTGGGCAGGTTCACCGTCAAGCGGTCGCCGGGCCGCACACCCAACTCCGCGTCCACCGTGATGACTGTCGATGTAGCTTCACGAATCCGCCCCCCGATTCGCCGCCCTGCCAAATGTTGGTCGGCCACTCGGATGATGCTACCCGGTCGGACTCGGCAAGCGTCCAGGCCCACCACGAACGACACGGATCGCGTTTCCATCCTCGAAGTCAGCAAAAGCCACTTTCCTACCCGATTCGCTTGGCCCCGTGACGTGCAACCGAACGCACTGACCTCGACCTGCTTGAGACCATATCTCGCCAGCGCTTGACGGTCCTCCACATATTCGACCTTCTGGCGGCCCATGTCGGACAAGTCATTCCACGACACCAGCGCCACGGTGTAGCGGGTGTTCAGCGGCGATCCGACATAATTGAAGCGCCCGTCAATGACGTTTGCAGACGTGAAGGTGTAAACGGGATCGCCGGGCATGTCGGCAACGGCGAATATCGAAGAATTCGCCCAGTACGCCATGCCACGAAATACAGATGCCAAGTCCTGCAAGACTCGGTACGCATCGGCCGCTGTCTGCAAAAACACATTGCAAGTGAACCGCGGCTCCAGGCCGCCAAATCCGTCCGGCACCAGCTCATCGCAATACCGACCGATTTGGTACAGCCCCCACTTATCCAGCCAGCCCGCCGGAATGCGCTCGCCCAAACCATAACGGTCATTACTAACCAGATCAAAAAAAATCCAGGCAGGGTTGTCCGTCCAGGACAGCTTAAACGTACCGTCCCAGGTGCCGGTATAGGTGCGGCTTTCAGCGTCATAGTTCGACGGCACGTCGATGATTCGGCCCTTCCAATCGTAAGAGCGCGTGGGAATGTTCTGAAACTGCGAGGCGTCTATCTTTATGCCCACAACCGCCGACATTGGATATCGCAGCTTTGCGTCGATCACCTCCGTAAAGGCATCGACAAACGTACGATCAACGATCGTGCTGCTCGACGCATTCGCAGTCAGGCGCACGACCCTGACCGACCACCCGGAACGAGCACGGGGAAGGTCGATACGATGAGAGCGCGCGTAACGCTGCGTGGTCTTGCCGTCAAAGGCGCTAACCAACGCCACCTGGTACGCACCGCCATCGGTACTGACCTCGATTCGATAATCCACCCGGTAGCCGGAGATGTCACCGTTGCTAGTGTTCGCTTGCGAAAGCCCATTTACCGCGAGCGTCACACGGACTGCGGACAGTTGGGTGTCCGTGAAGGTCCGCACCCACGGGGTGGTCACCGTCAGTTCCACATTAGCGCCGGTCGTCGTTTCGGATGCTGGGAAACCCGGCAACGGGTCTTGCGTCTGTGCGCCCGTCCGAAAATCAATCGCAACGTTTTGGAAGTTCAACGTGCCATCGCCGTTCGCAACGGGCGTCCCGTCTAGATACACGTCACGTAAAGCACCGCTCAAACCATGCGTTGGACCGTACACCTCACCTTCCGAAATCAGGTCAATGATTCGAGCGTAGGCGGTGCTATGGAGGCTATCCGGGGATTCTTTCGGGCTACGCCCACCCCCACCGGATTTACCGCCGCCGAAACCGACGATTGGCATTGCCTTGCTGCGATGCGCTCCAGAAGCGACAAGGGCGCCCGAAGGCGCCCCATTGGCTCGATAGTGTTGCCACGTCATACCTGGTCCTCAGAAAATATCCCCGCCGATATAACGGCGGATCCAACGATCATGCGGCCGTACAACACCGGAACCGGATTGCCCTGCGCACTGGTATTGACTGCGCCATTGAATTGATATGAAGCTCCGTTCTCCGGACTGTCCTGGGCGCTCAAGCCTCGCTGTTGTGGAGAAAGCAACTGAGTAACACCCCCTAGAGCCATCGATACGCCCATGCCAGTCATCATTGCCCAGCCGGCTGTGGCTCCATAAGCGTTATAGGTGAGCGCAGACACCACCAGAATTGCGGCGCCAAGAATCGTCTGGAATAGCCCTGCTCGCTTTGCTCCTGCCAAGATCGGCGCAATGCGAATGCTTTCGCGACCGACCGGATGCCGCATATCGTCTTCACCGATGTTGCGCATTCCCAAGAAGCAGGCGTACCGCACGCCATGGGCGTCGCTATCCGCGAGTGCCCGCTCAAAGCCTGGCAACAACACGCAGAGCGCCCGTATGGCCTCCGCTGCACTGCCGACTGCCAACATATGTATGCGTCCGAATTTCGCCCCCAAGCGCCCGTAAAGGCGAACCTCTCGAAGCCTTTCGTTCACGAGGCCCCCTCATATCGCAGAACAAGGCGCGTCGCCTCGCGCCAGTAACCCCCGTACACGACCCGTTCCGAATCTCGCCCGTACAGGTGTTGCAGCATTGCATCGGGCACCGGGAACAGGTCGGGCGCCTCGGCCAGCGATTCGGCGCCGATAAATATCCCCGCATGGTTCGCCCGGTCAGATCGGATCTGCATCAGTACCACGTCGCCCGGAGTGATCCGCTCGCCCCCTGCCAACGGTCGAAACCCCGCCTCGGCATAGTGATCCATGTACAGATCGCCTTCCTTTCCCGGCTCCCACCAGCCGTCCTCGCGATGAAAGTCCGGCAGTGCTATCCCCCGCTCGCGGGCGTACCAATCGCGCACCAAGCTGTAGCAGTCCAGAATGCCGTGTGCGAACGGGCGGCCAAGCAGCGGCGCTTGATATCCCTCCGGCGCAAGCCCGAAAAGTTCCCCGGCCACGACATGGCCGGCATCATCCTTAGCCGCAGCGACGATGAACCAGGGGAGCCCAGATCCCTCACACGCCACGCGGTCCGCTTCGCTCGGCGTCGCGGGCATGTCCGGGTGTGAATGCACGACGGCGGTAATGCGGCCTATCTCTTCCGCCGCCGCGTAGTCTTCCGGGTCAAGGATGAAATGGTCCGTTCCCTCCGCGAGATTGCGGCACGGCCGGTAGGTTTCGCGACGGTTCCCCATCACCACTAGGCCGCAGCACTCGCGCGGGTACTCCGCCATCGCGTGTGCCCGGATGGCGGCCATAGTTTTCTTGCGCATGTTTATCCCCTGAGGCGGTCCGCAGACGGGAATCCGCCGAAGTTGATCACTTCGTATTCACCGAACCGCTTCTTGCAGTCGGAAAGCAGGCCCGAGCATCGATCCAATACCGGATCAGAAACCGGGCTTCCATTCACGTCGAACATCCGCGACCCGGTGTAACCGCAGTACGGCCCGCGATAGCCGCCCTTGGTCAGCCAACCGCACACGCCCGCAATGATCTGCCGGGCAGGCAGCATCTGGCCGTTGAAGTCCAGTGCACTGGAAAGTTCGAACTCAACCACCTCATCAACCTCGCCCGTCTTTTGTTGGACGATCCAAATTTCCGGGGGAAACTCTTCGTCTGGCGATGCCATCGGGTTACCGGCCTCGAAATTGCGCGCGTCCAAATACTTGCCCAGTGTGCGGCGTACGACGACGCGCGCACCCACCAAGTCATCCAGGGCGATACACAGAGCCGAAATCACCCCCGCGATGGGCTTGCCATCAGCATCCTGCCCAATGTTTCCAATCGACAGGGTTGGCGTGGGCTGCTGCCCTTCCCCGACCTGCTCAAACCCTTCACCCTTAATTGCCCAGGGGTCATACTGATTGCCCTGCCACCAGATCGGCCCAATCTGCGTGTAGCCGTGAAAGCGTTGTAGTGTTCCACCGATACCCGAGGCGTCCAGCTCATACAAGTCAATGAGTGCGCCGACCTCAAGCTTCTGCACATCCGCGTAGATTCTCATCCCAGCCCCTTTATGCCTTGATGCTGGCTGCCAAGATGAAAAGCTCGTCCAAGTTGGCGCTGGTCAGGCCGAGTAATGCCGCGATGGCGCCCAGCATTTCGCTATCACGCCGGAACTCTTGCAAGTCGGCCCATGCGCGGCGGTACATGGCCGGCGTGTCCTGGTGGTTGATGATCGCCTCGGCCGCTTCGAACAGCGTCGCTTGGCCGTGCGGGGTTTGCCACATGGCCTCACGGCCTTGGAAGCGGCTCACTATTTGCGGGATAGGGGTAGGCGCGGCAACCCATTGGCCGTCTTCCCGCGCAACGAAATTACCGGCGGGACGTTGGCTAAGCATGACTACCCAGCTAGGTGGGCAGTCACCCCCGATTTGTTGCAGGCTTTCACCGGGATGTGCGTATACGTTCATGCTACTGCCCCTTTAACTTTCCAAACTTTGATCCGGGCGGGCAACCCAGCTACCCCTATCCCAGTGGAGCCGGTATAAGTGAACGCCCCGCCGCCCAGCGGGTAGCCGATTCCAAGCGCATTCTTTGCGGTTGAAAGGATGATGGAGTTGTTGCGCATGGTGGTGCGTATGCCCGCCATGTTTGCATCACCGCTCCACCATCCTGGGTTTCCCCAATTTCCTTCGTACAACACTTCCGGCTCTAAAATAACGTGATAGCCGGGGAACGGGTTTGTAAGAACATACTGCGAGTTGATCGCGATGTTCGCAGGCGACGCTTCGCTCCCGCCATTTGGGTAGATGATGGTGAATTCAATTTGGCCGACCAGCGTCTGAAACTCGGCATCCAAAGCCGCCAAATCGCTAGCCAGTTGCGCGGCGTCCACACTGCCGGGGTTCACAACGGCCCCGAACGCATGCACCGTCCAAACACCGGTAACGTTCATGGGGCGGGTTTCTGTCGCCGTGCGCGCCATTCGTGAGGCATCAAACGTAACGTAGGCGTTATCCCCGCCGGTCCCTCCCGACACGCCGGAGGTGCCGTTTTGCGGGGACGTAAATACGCCGTTGGCCGTGCCCACAATAGCTCGCCAGAACACTCCAACCGTGCCGGTCATATTCTGCAAGGCGTCCCGCTGAATCAGGCCGTTCGTGCCCGCTGACAGCCCCCCGTCCCCACGTCGGAAAACCGCGCCCAACGACCCCGCCGACTTGCCGTTCATATCCGGCACGCGGATGGTGGTAGACCCGTCGCCCAGCGTGTACATGCCGCGTTGCGTGGGGTCGCTTTGCCACGTTGCCTCAGCAACTACGGGCAACGTGCCGGCTAACACCATTGCGGTAAGGTCGGGGTATGTCGCCCGGTTTACCTCTTGGCCATCCAGCGGAAGTTGCCCGGCTGGAATGGACGTCCGCAATGGCCACCAATTCGGCGTGCCAACGGCCGGCCCGCTGGGAATGGGAGGCAACTGATTTTCAGGAACCAGGCCATCTACGTCCAGTGTCGCCACGCCCCCAGGCTCCCCTTTCTCCGCCTGGGGTACAAAGTAAAGGTCAGGCAATTGGTCTTCGGGAACCAAGCCTTCCGTGTCCAGCGTTGCAACGCCGCCCGGCTGCCCCTTCTGCGCCAGCGGGATCGCATCCACAGCGTTAGGCAATTGCCCTGGAGTTACCTTGCCATCCACGCCCAGAGTTGCCACGCCTTCCGGAGCACCCTTCTGGGCCATGGGGATGAACTCTTCCTGTTCTGGAAGGTGTTCAGCCGGGACTTTTCCGGCATCGTCCAGGGGAGCAACACCGCCGGCATTGCCCTTTTCAACCGCAGGAATTGCCTCTGATGCCAGTTGGATTGCGGCCTGGGCGGCGTCGCCGATCTCATCAATGCCCTCCACGACCTTGCTGAAATTGGAATTGACCTTCTGGAACGCAGTCCGGTGTTCGTCACCGGTCCCGTCATTGGGGGTCTGCCCGAGTTTGATGGTATCAAGTGTCTGCATTTCGTTTACGGCTTGAAGACTTGCTGAAAAGTGGCGGACACGGTGTAAGTGTCTCCGCCAACTGGATTGAGGTTGTATGTCGGAGCCTCGTAATAGCCTTCGGTGCCCATAGGCGGCGTCCAAAGGAACGAAGCAATGCCGGCGTGCCTATCCAAGAAAGCCAGCACCGCTTGCATCTCCGCTTTGCTCCCCGCGAAGGTCAACGGCCACGACTGCACCTTGTTGTTGATCCCGTCGCCTGCCACTTGCCGATAGCCGTCGCCGAACTGCGCAGTCAGGCGGCGGAAGGTAGTCGCGCCCACAGGCTGACCAGTGGACCTCCATGTAAATCTCTCAGCCATTAGGCCCTCCCATTGCGTGCGTTCCAGGCGACGCCCCCAGGCTTGTACGACCGGCTAATTTCGCTACGAACAAGTGCGACGATCCCATCGGCCAACCGGTCACCCATCTCGCTTTCGCCTGCGCCCTTCCGCTCTTCGCCTCCGTCGCTTTTGACGTTGACCTGAATCGAAATTGACGGCGTTGCCCCTGCGCCGGCCCCAGCACCTGGCACGCTGCTTTTGAGGGGTGTGACATAGCCACCATTGGCCCCACTCATTAGGTACGTTTGACCGTCTTCCGAATAAAGTTCAGGCCCAAGCTCGTTGACCCGATAGAGCGAGTTGGCCTCCGTCGGACCGCCAGAGGCGCGTGCCCCGGCAATAGCGCCCCATGACCCGCTCATACCCTCAACACTGCCTGTCGCGGCTCCGCCCATGCCCTGGTAGCCGGCGCCCGCCGAAATGCCACTCGTGGCCGCGCCAGCCACAGCACCTACGATGCTGCCAACCATGCCAACAATCGCCTGCCGGGCCGCAATGCGCGCCAGGTCCGAAAGTACGGAAGTCGCAAAGTCTTTGAACGACAGCTTCCCCGTGGTGGCGAACCGGACAATTGCATCCTCCATGCCCTGGAAGGCGTTGGAGAACATGCCCTTGGTCTGATCGGCCACGTTCGCGGCAGAGTCCAGATAGTTGTCCAGCGCCGACGTGGCGCCGCTCTTCCAGTCCCCTTGCGCCTTGCGCACGTTGTCGAAGTACGCTTGCTGCATCTCCATCCGCTGGCGTAGATGCTCGCTAAGCAAAGCCGTTTCGGCCCTGTACGTATCGTCCGACGTCTTGCCCAACGTGTTATCGCGGGTGGCTTGGTCCAGCTGCCGCTGGTAGTCCCGCACGATGGATTGGCGGGCGCGCAATTCTTCCTGCGCACGGTCGCCCATTCCCATGCCGGCCAACTGGTCGTCGTACTGGCGCTGTTCGACCTCACGGGACGAACTCAGACTGGCGCGCATGACCTCCACGCGCGCCGCCTCTTGCGCGAGGCGCACAGACTTTTCGGCCGCGACGTTCTTTTCCAACGCCACGCGCAACTGACTTTCTTGAGCAAGCAGGCTCTTCTGGTCTGCCGTAAGGGACTTCTTGGTCTTGAGGTCCGAGATTTGCTGTTCGAACTCCAGGCGGCGCTTTTCCCAGACTCCCAGCTTTTCCTGCGTGATCAGTTGCCCGCGTAAGGCGGCTTCGGCCTGCGCATACTCGGCCAGAAGGCGAGTAGCGCTGTCGTCCGTGAGGGGCTTGGTGGCGCTCTTGTCTTCGTACTGCCGTTCGATGGCCGCTCGCGCCGCCTTGATGTCGGATGCGGCGAGCGCAGTACCGTCCTTCTGTGCCTTCGCGATGCGGTCATCCAGTTCCCGCAGCGCCTTCACGCGCTTCTCAGCCTTGGAAGCGCCATCTTCAATCAGCTTGGTGATCTGCTCGCGCGCAAGGATGGCATCGCGATTGATACGCAGCTGTTCGGCCTGCGCCCTGGTGGCGTCCTCTGCCTCCTTCTTCTGCGCCTTCAGCGTGTCAACCAAGCCCTGCGCCGCCTTTAGCCCAGAACGCTCCTTTTCGCTGATGGATGCGCCACCCTCGGCGGCAAGTCGAATGTTCTCCGCTCGCTGTCGGACATCGCGTTCCGCTGACCTGATCTTGTCGTCAACCGAGCTTTCACGCCCGATATCCAGCATCTTGTCCCACGCCCAGCCGGCGGCCGCGCCCAGCTTGTTCCACGCTGTCTCAAGCGTCCCCAAGTTTGCCTTCTGGGCCGCTGTTCGGCCAGTAAGCTCGGATGCGGCCTGACGAGCAACCAGCTCTACGGCCTCTTGTGCCCGACCCTGTTCCACCAAAGCCTGGACCTGTGCATAGATTGCGCCGGTCAATATCCCGTACCGCTCGTTTAGCTCAACGACGGCCGCGACTGGGTCTTTCCCAACCTTCGAAAAGGCTTCCACGGTCTTATCGATTTCGGTCCCGGTTGCCCTCTGCCATTCCGCAGCGATAAGCGCCACGTCCCGCAAGGCGCTTCCAGAGAGTTTCCCGGACGCCGCCACGGCATTGAGCGCCTGAACGGCGCGCGCATGGCTTCCGGTAATAGACCCCAGGCCGTGTGCCAAGCCGATCAAGCTATCAGCCGTCACACCAGCGGCGTTACCGCTGAGAATCAACGCCTCGCGGAAGTTCTGACCCTCGGCGGAGCCTTTGACCCATGCAACCGCCACCGCCGCAATGGCAGCGGCAGTCAACGTATACGGATTCACAAGGCCCATCAGTGCGCCGCCCAGCGCTCTTGCGGCCGGCACAATGCCACCAAACATATCCTTCAGTTGGCCGCCCTGCTGCAACAGGACCGTCAGCGGTTGTTGCCCGCCCTGAAGGGAAACGATGATGTCGGTCATCTGGGCAGGAACACCGCGCATGGCTGCGGCCTGCTGTGCAGCGCTTATCCCGTACTGGTTCAGCTGCTTGCCGGCGACAGCGGCCGCTGTTCCCGTAGCGGTCAGCTTCGTCTTCAGCTCATCCAGAATAGAAGTTGGAACACCGCGTAAGGCCGCGTTGTACAGGATCTGCTGCTTGCGGGTGTACTCAATGGTGTTCGCCTGATTGACCAGGGCGTCAACCCGCCGCTTCTCCGCAGCGGTCAGCTTGGCGTAGTCCGACTGAGCGGCCTGCGACATCCCACTGGTTCCGCGTTTCGCCGCAGCAATGGCGGTATCGAACTGCGTGGTGTCGACAACGATGTCTAACCGCGCGGTCCCGATGCTTTCCTGTGCCATTTTTAGCTCTTATGAAGAAGTTCCAGCGCCGCGCGTTCGATTTGCCGCAAGACGTCCAAAACCGCCGGACGCATCGCTGGCTCGATCCCATACAACGCGAGATCGGCATGGACAGCCACGTAATCCAGACCAATAGGCCCGCCGGTCCCCATGCGCCACTGCGTGCAATTTCGGATGAAGACACTGAAGGCATCAGCGTGCTCAGGCCAAAGCTCAACCGTGGGCCGCCGAAACAACGCAGGCCGTGACCTAATGCCGGCCAATGCCAGGGCATCGGCGGATGGCGGCTCCCAATAGAAGGCCGCCACCGCCGACTTCAGTTTTTTTCGCGCTCAACCTTCAACGCTTCGTTGTAGGCCTGCATGATCGCGAGGTCGGCGCCGGGCTGATGCTGGCGCAACACGTTGATGGACGCATCCTCCAGCGGCATGTCGGCGTCCCATTTCTCGATCAATTCGACCAACAATTCAGCAGTCGAAATCTCGCCATTTTTCAGACGCTCCATAAGGGCGTCGTACTCGTCGCCGGTCTTGTGGCGAAAGGTGAGGGATAGCTTTTGTTTACGCCCTTGACCGACGATAGTTACGGTGGCGTCAATCGTCGGATTTGCTTTGATGATGAATGCCATTACGCGCCCTCGTAGTTGACCGGATCGGCGATCAGCGACAACGTGAAACCGTTTTGCAGGTTCACGTTCTGGCCGCCGGTCGGGTTCTTGTTGAACGACGGGTAGCCGTAGTAGTAGGTGACGCTCCCGTCCGGATATTTCGTTTCCAGAACAACGGGGCTGCGCAGGCGGTCGGCCGCAGTGAGCGCTGCATACCACGCCTTGCTACGGTCATAGTCCAGCGTGTACGTGAGGACGGTGGGGCTTTTGACAGTCGGCTTTTGCCGTTGCTTTGCGCTCGGATCCTCCACGTATTGGTATTGGTGGTACTGCTGCTCACCGCCCGTGATTTGCACGTCGGTGATCTGATCCAGGCTGAACCAGTCCGTCACTTCACGGTAAGAGCCAGCGCCCTGCCCGGCGGGATGCAGCCGGAGTTCCGTGGTATCGGCGCCTTCCAGCTTGAAGCCATCGGCGGTGGCGTCAATAGCGCGGTAGACGGATTCGGTGAGCGCGGCCCAGCCCGAGTCAATCAACAGAACATCGCCATTACTCGGGGGGGTGGCCGTGGACGCCAACGGGTCCACGCTGTTCGCAATTGCGGTAATCGCCACGGCCTGCGCCATGGACTTGGAAACACGGAATTGCGAACCGTTGATGAAGATGGAAGACATTTTCGTTCCTCAAATGAAAAAACCCGGCGCGGGGCCGGGTCGAATGTGGAGGGTCAGAATCAGGAGGGAAGGAACCAGATACCGAAGTCTTGGCGTGTGCCGTACTTCTTGATCGCCTCTTCGTAGAGGCTGACCGGTGCGCCGTAGGGCTCCACGGCTGGAAAGTCACTCTCGCAAAGCAAAGTGCCGATTTGGTCGGCAATGGCGCTCGCCTCGGCGCGGGTTGCGGACCAGACGTAGAACTGCACACGCTGGTGCCGCTTCTCGCGCCGTTTGCCCTCGACGTACCACTGTTCTTTTCCGCCAGCGCCTTGGTAGACGATCAACGGAAACACGGGCTTGTCCGGCGTAACGTCGGGGTAAGTGCGTCCGGCCACCAGAGGCCGCAGGAGCGCTTTCAACTTCGCTTCAAGGCTCATCGCTGCCCCCCTGACCCGCCAGCAATTGCGGTAGCCGCTCGCGCCCCCGCTGGATCATTGCCGCACGCGCCCGTGCCGAGGCCGCCTCGTATGCCGGCCGCAGGAACGGATAAGCGGGCACCCATTTCGGAGTCGCCAGCTTGCGGCGCTTGTCCGTGACATAGCTTCCATCCGGCTTGCGGATCACCGCGTAGATTTGCCAGTGCCCAAACTCCACCAGATGCCCGTGGGGCGCCTTGCTCTTGTTCCAAGTGACGGCGTACTTGACCTCCTTGTCGCTAGAGTGCGCATCACGGAACGCAAGGTAGATCGCGTTCCCAAGAACCCCGTTATGGGTGTTGACCCGCGTCTTGGCCTCATCGCGCAGCACCTCGCCCCCAGCAACAGCCATAGAACGCGCCAGGCTGACCCGTGCCGGCCCCAATAGACGGTCCAGGCCCGCCGTCCAGCCGGTGGAATCGAACTTCGCCTGAATGCCGCTAGCCATCGCTGCCCCCTTGCTCGCATACCAAGTCGGTCCACTGACGGCCGGAATAGTCCATACGAACGTTTTTGATATCGAACGGCGCCCCTACTGGCTCCCCATCGAAAAGCTCAACGACGCGCATTCCCTGGTCAATGCCCCGGCGAAAGCGGATACGGAAGCTGTAGGCATCGATTGAGGCACCCACGTTGTCCTGGTTGCGAGTGATCGCGCCCATGCCTGTCTGGCCGCGCGGATCTGATCGGACGGTCGCCACCTCAACCCAGGCACCATTGGGCTGGCCGACTTCGTCAGCTCTGTCCTCGCGCTGTTCGATCCGAATCCAGGTGCGTAAGGTGCCGGCCCTCATGGCATCATTTCCCGGCGATCAGCGCGCAGCATCTCCGGGATACCCTGCGGTAGCCTGGTCGCACTTGCACCGACGACCACTTCTTCACGGTTCGCGTACAGGTTCCCCAGCGTCAGACGTACCGCCGCCTCGATGCGCGGCGTGACGACCATGCCGAACAGAACGCGCTGAAAGCCGATCTTGGCTTCTTTCAACCGTTGCTCTGCCAAATCGACGGCCATCTTGCGCGCTGCTGCGTTGCTGAGCGCCCCCGCTGCCGACATGGCGGCGTCATAGGCATCCTGCGCCTCGCCCGCCGCATCCGGCAACGCATCCTGCGCCGCCATTAGCTCGGCCGCAGTTGCGAAGAAGGCTCGATTCAGATGCCCTGCGACGGCACTTTCCGCAGCAGCAAGCAGCTTTTCGAGCAACGGGGCGTCCGCCGGATCAGCGTTGCATTGGACTATGCACTCATCGGGCGTCAATAGCGGCATAGTCAGTCCTTCTTGCCTTCGGCCAGGGCCGCGCGCAGCTTTTCCAAGCCCCAGCGCTTGTCGTGCTTGATCCCCTCCGCTTCCAGCTTTGCGAAGAGATCCAGCTTTTCGTTGTCGTCGGTGGAGTCTTCCTCCAACGCCCCCAGCTCACGAGCCGCCGCCAGGAGTTCCTCCGGGCATTCGTCGCCGACGCCAAATTCGGACGGATAGATTTCGCCGGCCTTGACCCCGCGAATGGCTTTGATCAGTTTCATACTCGCCTCTATGTTTTGGGGGCCGAAGCCCCCCCGTTCGCGTTACTCGGCGGCGATCTTCAAAGCGCGCATCGGTTCCGGGTTGTGGACGCCGCCGCCCACGCGCTTGGTCGTGTAAAAGAGCACATAGGGTTTGGCCGTGTAAGGGTCACGCAGCACCCGCACGCCAACGCGGTCATAGACCGTGTAAGTGCGCTTGAAGTCGCCGAAAAGCACCGCAATGGCGTTGGCCGCGACGTCAGGCATGTCGGGGGTTTCGGTGGCGGGAAAGCCGCCGACGGTGGCGGGCTGGCCGGCCACGTAAGACGGCTGCCACAGATAGTTGCCTTGGCCGTCCTTCAGCTTGCGGATGACGCCCTGCGTCTTGCGGTTCATGCTGAAGCGCGCGTTGCCGGTGAATGCCGACGGCAGATCGTATATGAGGTCGATGAGGCCATCCGAGGTGATAGTCGCGGCCGCCCCGCTGTTAACGGCCTTGATGGCACCGAACGGATGCTTCGCAGCGTTCGCCCCGCCAGTGACATAGGTCAGGATGCCGAAGGGCTTGTTGGCACCGTCGCCCGACACGAACGCCAAACCTTCCTGCTTGGCGAATTCGGTTTCGACCTCGCCTGCCAACCAGCTTTCAAGGTTGATTGCAGAATCGTCCAGGATCTGCTGTGTCGCAGCCGGGTTCGCATAGATTTCGCCCCAGCCAAAGCCCAGCGACGCGAAGGTGCCAGTGCCCGTTTGGGGCCGTGCCGCCGTTTCACCGACCCAGCCGGAGGCCGTGCCACCCATATTGAACAGCTTGGTATGGCCGGAGCCAGACACCGGCTGTACGTGAGCCAGTTGACGCATCGGAGAAACCAGCACGAGGCGATCCGTGATGGTGCGGTCCCATTCGACCGGAGCGAGGTAACCGCCCTGGTCGTCGGCGCCCTTATTCAGAGCGGCTTGGACGTCGCCCTTTTTGAAGTGTGCCGCGAACGCTTCGCTGTATTCGCCATCGCGGAGCAAATGCCCCTGGCCGGTGCCCATTTGCGCCGAAGCGATCTTGATGTTTGCCTCATCAACAGCGCTTTGCAGGCGGGAAATATCGGCGTTGATCTTCTCGACCTTCAGCGCCTGGAGCGCTTCGTGCTGGCCCTTCTTGACTTCGTCCAGTTGCTTGCTGTGCTCGTCCTTGAAGTCGGCGAAAGCCTTGTTCAACTGTTCGACCAGTGCCTTGATGTCGCCGGACGCGCCAGCATCGGCGCGCACGGCTACCAACCCGCGCGGTACGCGGGAATTCGATTTCACTTGCATGTTTAACCTCGCAGGGTTGAAAGAGTGGTTTGCAGCAGTGCTGCAATGTCGCTGCCAGCGCTCGGCTTGGCGTGGTCGGTAGCGCCCGGCTTACCGGTGAAAAGTGCCTTGAAGGCGTCGCGCCTGGTGGAACGGCTATAGCCAGCCTTCGCCATGGACGCCTCTATCATTGCCATGGCGCGCCGCTCGGAACTCGAATGCGGAGCTTCCGTGGTCTCGCCCGCATCAAGCAGCGTCGTGGCGAAGCCGTCATCCAGAGCTTGCTGCGCGCCGATCCAGGTTTCCTTGTCCATCATGTCCGAGGCCACCTTGACGGCAAGGCCGGTTCTGGCGGCGTAGACCTGCGCCATCGCCTCATCAAATGGAGCAAGCTTCGTCGCCGCTTCGGCCAAGTCGTGACGGTTGCCAATTGCCACGGCCCAGGCGTTGTGGATCATGATGAAAGAGCCGTGACCCATCTGAATCTCGTCTCCTGCCATCGCGATCACGGACGCCGCAGACGCCGCAAGGCCAAGCACCTTGATGGTCACCTTGCCCTTGTGTTCGCGCAGGGCGTTGTAGATCGCCACACCCTCGAAGAAATTACCGCCGGGTGAGTTGATGTTCACCGTCACATCCCGCGCGCCAATGGAACGCAATGCGCCCTGGATGCGTTTGACGGTTACGCCAGAGCCGTCCCAGGCCTCGCCGATGGCGTCATAGATCGAGATCGTCGAATCTTCGTCGGCCGATGCCGCGCGGACTTGGGGCGACCAACGCTCAAGCGCATCCGGCCGCAAATCAAAGTCAGCGCACCCCAGACGGGAATCAGCCTGGATTTCAGGCAATTTCAGGAGGCTCATCTTTATTTCCTTTCTGCGTCATAGGGTTGCGCAGTTTGTCCGCATTCGGATCGTCCGAGCGCGGCATATCCATGTTTTCGCGGACTTCGTTTTGAGTCGTCCATGGGGAGTGGCCTCCGGCCCCAAGCCCCTTCGCGAAGAAGTCAGCTTGATCCTTAAGCGTCCCACGCATGAGCGCGCGCTCGTTGTATTTCGCGACAAGTTCATCTAGCTCTCGCTCGTCCAGAAGCACGCGCATAGAAGCCTGTTCCCAGGCGGTAAACCAGAACTGAAGGGCGTACTGCACAAAGAAGATGCCCAGTTGCTCGATGCCCGACCCCCAGCTGGTGTCATCCATCATCAACAGCGGCCGGGGAACGCCAAAAGCTCGCGCCACCTCTTCAATCTGCGCGTTTCGGTTTTCGATGTGTTGCGCCTCGGCGGCCGTGGCCGAGAACTTGTTGGCCTTCGCCCCCTCTTCCAGCAACATCCACCGTTGCGCGTTGTCGGCGCCGGCATAGTCGGTATCCAGCGACACCCGCATTCGACCGTATGCAGTGTCGGAGAGCGCCTTTGGCACCTCCACCGCACCGCCGGCCAGGTTGCCGGTACGGAACACTCGGCCGGCAGCTCGTTCCGCATCCCTGGCGAGAGCGATCGCCTCGCGCGCAAGTCGCATTCGCGCCAAGCCCGTCACGCCATCGATCGACATATCGCGAAGATGGAAAACCTCTTTCTGCCCGAGGTTCAACGTCACACCATCCGGCCTGGTGTACCTGTACTCCATCTGCCAGCCGGCGCCCAACTTTGCTTCTACCGTGCCCAGTTCAAGAGGTATGAGCGCGATAGGCCGCCCAGCCGACCAGATCACGCGGGAGTAGGCATTGCCCTGCTCCAGCACATGAAGCTGCATCATGCTTTTCCACTCAAACGGCGTCTGCCAGCTGTTGGGCTTCAGCTTGAGCAAGCGATAGGCTGGGTGTTCTTTAGCCGGTGCCTTGGTTGCGTCGTTGTGCAATAGATTGAGCGGCAGCATCCCGATGGACGTCGCCAACAGCGACACACAGCGCAGCGCCGCCATGTTGCGCAGCGTCTCCAGACGCTTGCCGTAATCGCCCGACCGCATGTACTCCAAAAGGGCGGGGTCATCCAGCCCCTGGAAGCTCTTGGCTGCCGCCTGCGCAGAAACCTCCTGGCGCGACTCGGCCTCCGGCGCCATTGCGCGCCGGAATCTGTCAAAAAGTCCCATGGGTGTCCTTAGATAAATCGAATACCGCGTGTTTCGTAAACCGATCTGCCGCTTGCCTCTGGGTTCAAGGCCATCAGATGACTAGCATCCAGAAGCGCCATAAGCGGATCAATCTTTGCGGTTCCGCTTGCCTGCTTGGTGATCAGGATCGAGTTAGCACGTTGTTCGATTCGCGCGTTGCTGACGCTCCAGGCCATCATGGCGCGACCACCATGGAGAAATGTGCCCTCGGCGAGCTTTCGCTCGACGGTCTTGATCGTGCCGCCCATGCGCCAGCCCTGCGATACACCCACAAGCAAATCTTCGGGAATCTCGGCTTCAGCGAACGCTTCCGCAAATGTGATCCCGCTCGGATCGGCACCCACGCCTTCCTTTTCAGGAAATAGGCCAGCGTCATAAACGCGCCTGATGATTCGGGCCAGTTCGGCAACGTCTTCGCCAATTTTGTTGACGATGACCAGGTCGTTGTCCTGCTCGAAATCACGGAGACGCGGGGCGATTTCTTTGCGACGCTCCAGCACAGATGGATGCGCCCAGGCCCGTCCCCAGTGCAACCATCGGCCCGTCTCTGTCTCTCTGCCAATCAGGCCAAGCCCCAGCAAGTCATCCAATCCGCCGCCGTCAATGCCGCCGGTGACTACCTCCACGCGGCGCATGAAGTCTTCCAGCAGGCGCAGCCCCTTGTCGGCCTGTGCCTGCCAGTGGTCCGCCCCCGCCCAACGGTCAGACCGCAGATTCAGGCCGATTTCGACGTTGAGGTGCTTTGCCAGGAACTGCTGGAATGCGCCGTCCGTCCTGGCGCGCAGCAGCTTGAGCTGATCCTCCAGCCACTCAGCGCTGACAGAGCGGCCGATGTTGGGATTCGTGAAGTAGAAATTGGCCGGGTCAAGGTAGGCCTTAGCCTCCAGCATTTCGTCGGGGAACTCGTACAGAATCCCCAATGTCTTCGGATCGACCACTTTTCCATCACGGACATTGCGCCAGTACGCCAGCTTCTCTTTAAAAACGCCTGCGGGAGGGTCATCGCTTTGAGTGGTCAGGTAGATCACCCAGCCTTCATCCCGCGATATTTGGCCGCCAAGCGCCTCCAGGAACATCGCAACAGCGTTAGCGCGCTTGCCGAACAGCCACAATTCGTCCACCAGGATGCGGCCGGACTTCTTGCCCGACACCGTATCGGTGTCAGCAGCTACCACCTTAAGGCTATTGCGCGTTGTCCGATGGGTGATGGTGCGGATGTGGTCCTGAACGTGAAACATGTCCGACAGTTCGTCATCCGCCCGAACCATTGCGGCCGCCGGCTTGAAGCTGTTGTCAGCGACTTCCTTGGTTGGGGCCAGAATCAAATGTTCCTCTTCCTGACGCCAGCAGATGATTACCGCCGTCAGCATGATGCCGGCGGCAATAGTCGATTTCGTGTTCTTCTTGCTGATCAGCAGTCCATATTCCCGGATGCGTTGCTTTCCGGTTTCGACGTCATATCCGCCGAAGATCGCTCGCACAAAGTCAAAAACCCATTCTTCGGAGCATTCCCCGAAGGTCTGGTGTCGGTACGTCCCGATGGCCTCGTCATAGACTTGGGCCAAGTCAACGACCTTGAGTTGCTTGAAGATGCCCAGCGCATATTCGGCCTGGTCGGGGTAGATGGGCGGCGGAATGATCGACTTGCGCGTGCGCAGGCGTTCCGCCCAATCCGGGCACGCGGTTGTCCAGGTCATGACCTAGCCTTTCCCGACAACGCGCAGATGCGTGGGCGGCGGCGGTGGCGCAAACCGACCGCCCGCCGCCTTGGTCGCTGCCTCCTGTTTGGCGCCCTTCTTGCCCTGCTCAGCGATCTTTCCGTGCGTGAATGGCATCAGAGCCTTCGCAGCCTCCATCCGCAGCTTTGGTTCTTCGCCGAGGTCATTCATGATTGCCACCAGCACGGCACGCGGATCTGAGGTCAGGCCCAGCGCTTTCAGGCCGACGCTTTCGACGGAATCGGTAGCGCTTGCCTCAACATTGGTAACGGCCGGCGGCGGCCCGGCATCCGGCTTTTTGTTAACCGCTTTTTTGTTAACTCTTTTGTTAACCTCGACGGTTCGTCCCAAAGCTGCCAGCACATGCTTGTCACGCATCAATCGAGCGGCTGCTTGGGCCGCCCCGTTTTCGCTGTAACCCGCGTGGATAGCGGCTTTCGCACCGGATAGACCCGACAGCAGCGCGTCGACGAAGCGGCGCTTTTTGTCGGTTAATGCCATAGGTTTTGGTTAACAAAAGTGGGTTAACAATTTTCTGAAATGGGGAAATTTTCTGTGCGTGAGGGAACAGGTGGTTTCCAGTCCGGCAACCCGCCAGACTTTCACCCCGCCCCCCCTCTGCCGTAGCCCCTGCCGCCCGCGTACAGGGCCACCAGGACGCGACGCCGGAGCGGCTGGGCGCGCACCATCACCATGACCATGCAACGCGCTACGGCCTTCTGGTGACGCAGACGGATAGGCCGCGCCTGATCCATCGGCTCACCTTGATCGCGTCGGGGGTTGCCCCGCTGATCAACGCGGCGAACGCCACGCCGGACAGATACCAACGCACCCACCACGCAACGCGAACCGAGACCGAGACTGTGTGCTGTGCCATTACGGGCGGCCCCTGTATCCCATGTCCTGCCGTGTCTTGGCGTCGTGGCATCCGACCTTGCGTCCGTGCGCGTCACGGGACACGCACAGCACCTGGGTGTTTGCGTCGGTGTCATCGCCGCCATCGAATAGGCTTACCTTGTGGTCAAGCTCGAAGCCGTTCGGGTACAGGGTCAACGCTCCGCAACGCGCGCAGTGCGGATCAGCGGACCAAACGCGCAACCGACGATCTTGCAGCTTGCGGCCGGTCATCCGCTTTGCGCTGGGCGTGGGCGCGGCCGCAAGCCTGGACCCGGCTGTTGCGAGCCGTGGCTTAAGTGTCTTGAGCTTCATTGTGTCCCTTCGTGTTCTCGCCGGGTGCTATCTACTGCACACCGCCCGGCGGCGATGACCCTAACCCCGCACGCCATGCCCAGCGTGCAGACCCCTGATAGCGAAGGGGCGAAAAGCTATAAAAATACTTGTATTCCTATATAGCTTTCGCTATAATCTTTTCATACCAAACGGAGCGCAACATGTTCAAGATCAACTGGGGCAAGAAGGCGAGAAAGCAACTGGCAAAGGTTGACGGCTCTGACCGCAGCCGCATTGCCCACGCCGTCACCGCCCTGGCTGATCTGCCAAACGCTCAGAACGTCAAGGCCCTGACCAAGCACCAGTACGGCTACCGTCTCCGGGTTGGCAATTACCGAGTCCTGTTCGATGCTGATACCGTCATCCGCATCGTGGAAATTCAAGAAGTGAAGAAGCGCGACGGCAACACCTACTGAAAGGAACCAGCCATGAACCTGCATCCCACCATCGTGGAGGCCGACGGCAAGCCGGCCTTTGTCGTCCTGCCCTACGCCGAATATCTCGAACTGACCCGCGCACAAACCGCGCCTGTCCCGTCTGACGTGCGTATTCCCGCCGATGGGACCGTCCCGCATGAGGTCATCCTGTTGATGACCGACAATGGCTGGAGCATCATCCGCGCTTGGCGCGAATACCTCGGCGTGACGCAGATTGAAATGGCGTCCCGCCTTGGCATCCGCCAGCCCAGCTATGCAGCCATGGAAGCGTCTGACGCGCACCCACGTAAAGCCACACGTGAGCGCATCGCAGCCGCACTGGGCCTTCAGTTTGATCAGGTCGATGCCTGATCTTGGGCTGGCCAGCTTTGGATCAGTAGCTCGCGCCGGGGCACTCCCGCGCCACCGGCCACCGTGTACCGGATGTCCAGGACGTGCATGGGAAACCCGGCGAACGCTTGCCGCATTTCCGGATGATCGTTGACGCTGACCAGCGCGCGGCCTTTCATCGTCCGCATGGCGTCCGCCATCGCGGCATATTGCTCAAGCCCGAACTCGACGCCGTAGCCAGCCGTGGCCCAATAGGGCGGATCCATATAGAAGAGCGTGTGCGGCCGGTCGTAGCGCTTCACGCAATCCAGCCACGGCAAATGCTCGATGAAGATGCGCGCGAGGCGCAAATGCGCCGCTGACAGTGTTTCTTCCAAGCGCAGCAGGTTCAGGCCTGGCGGGGAGGTCGTCGCCGTGCCGAACGTCATGCCCTCCAGCTTGCCGCTGAAGCAGTTCTGCATGAGGTAGTAGAACCGTGCCGCCCGCTGAATGTCGGTCAGCGTTTCGGGCCGGGTCTCCTTCTGCCACTCGAACATCTGGCGGCTGGACAGCGCCCATTTGAACTGGCGCACAAACTCTTCCAGATGATGCTGCACCACCCGGTACAGGTTCACCAGATCGCCGTTGATGTCGTTCAGCACCTCTACCTTGGCTGGTTCCGGCCTCGCAAATAGCAGGGCCGCGCCCCCGGCGAAAGGTTCGACGTAGCAGGAATGTTTCGGGAAAAAGGGAAGAATCTTGTCAGCCAGGCGGCGCTTGCCACCCAGCCAGGGAATGATCGGTTTTGCCACTTGTGAGCGTCCATGTAAACTGGCCCCCGCCTGTACAGGTGGGACGGCCTTGGGTCGATCACGGGTCACTCCGTGTTTCAGCTGTCAATGAGGGAACTCGCGATTCTCTCGTTGTCGCCGTCTTCTATAGATGCCATGCAAAAGCCCCGACCGGAGAATCCGTATCGGGGCTTTTTCGCGTAATGTCTGAGGAAGTCCGGGGACCCTGTGCTACCAGGCGAAATCCTTTCTAACTCAAAGTCGCCAAGGCAAGTTTGTTAATCGGCGTGGTCTTAATCTCGATTTCAAATGCAGAGAACTTGTGCATGGCGACGCGTCGACGCAATTCGCCCGCGACATTTTCGAGAATTTCCGCGTGCTCCGAATAAACCACGAACAGCACCCTCAGTGGCGCGTTGGTATCCGAAGATTCTAGAAATTCTTTCGCCGCTCTCAACACCGATGTCAGGTCTGCTAGAGCTGAACGAACTAATCCAGCGGAACCGACATAGTGAGTTTCAATCAGAGAAATGGATTCTTTGGAGACGGCGACGGCGTCAACCACCAGATCCCCCACCTTCATGTTGTATTGAACCTGTTTGAAACGACTCGACGCTTCCATAAGCGCAATGTTTTTCATGAACTCGCGCCTTTTCATCACCCCCAAAAATCGCTTATCGGAGACCGAGGCCTCGTCCTGGGCAAAATCGACGGGGGCCGTTGGGCCTTTTCCCCCCTCCGGCGCGCTAGGCTCACCACTCCGAGGGGGAATCTCATTCGCGCCCCCAGCAGGAGTTCGATTCGATCCATTGCCGCCACCATCTTCCTGAGGTTGATGCAAAACGCCTTCGGCCGGGCCATTAACTGAGTCGAGCAAAGCGGCTGCTGTGTCGGTTGCAACCTTAATTGCTAGCTCGCTAACCGTCGCTTTTCTCATCAATGCATCCATGAAGTGTTTCTCATCACGGAAATCGGAGGGGCCATATAGCGCATCACGCTTGGCCCAAAGCGTGACAAAGAAAAGTACGACCAAGAGGAAAGGAAACAACATCAAAAACCACACGTACGTTGCTTGTACCCTCTCAGAAAGAAATGGCAACACGACTGCGCCGCTGACTTCGGCGATGACCGCAAACATCGCAATGATCGTGAGTGGATTTTTGACAAGTCCCACATGGGATACGGCCGACATTGATGCCTCCAAGTTTGAAGAATCATATCGGAATGAAACCAAAACAGTCTATTGACAATAAGAAAAGCCCGCATGCGGCAGCATGCGGGCTCTTTAAACGCACTTATTCAAAGTGACTAAACAGGGCGAACTTTAGCAGAGAAAATTCAACCCTGCAAGCCCTCAATCGCAGAGGCCTTTCGCCGACAACAGATCGGCCGCGTACTCCATCGCCAACGCTTCCACGCCCTTCTGTCCCGCGTCGCGTCCGCCCCCCTTCACCTTCGTGGTGCGCGTGCCATAGAGCCACAGCTTGATCTTGCCATTGTGGTTCGTCGCCGTGGCCGCACTCACGCCAGCCCGTTCGGCGGCATCTGACAGCTTCAATTCTTTGCCGAAGTACCGGGCCACGATGGCGTCACGCAGGACGCGCGGCGTAGGATGTGCAGACAAGGCTTCGCACGCCGCAGCATCGGAGATCTCTCGCACTGCCGCCAGCCAGTCATGCCGATCTACGGTGCCCTGGCAGCATTTGCAGCGGTCTGTTCGGGGCGCAAAGCGCGCAACCAGGATGGCGCGGTACAGACGGGGCAGCGGATCCAGCGCCCCGAAGACAAAGGCGGCCTGCCCTGCTCCGTCAGTGCCACCCAAGCCCTTACCCTCTGACGGTGCCTGCGCCATGCGAGCCATCATGGGCTTGTCATACACCTGGTCGGTGTGGTTATAGGCGAAGGTCAGCGCCGCATGAGGGGTTGCAAACAGTCGGCTGGGTTTCGCCTCTACGACCGGGGTCGAAGCCAGGCGGGAAAGAGTCAAGGTGGTCATCAGATAATTCCCGGGGAATAAGTCACTTTCGCGGGCAGCATTTCCCGCATCCATTGCATTGCCGCTTCCCATCCGAGGGTTACGGTATGCCGCCCCCGGACTGGAAAAATCTTCGGGTTCACGTCGTGGGCATCGACCATCACCGATTCGCCACGCGCCCCCGTTTGTCTGTAGATCAGCACCGGTACGCCCTGTTCGCCGGCTTGCTGTTGCGCTTGGCGCCACCATGCGGGCAGGCAAAGCGTGTTGGCGTGTTTGCATTCGATGCTGATGCGCGCGAAGGCCGGATCGTCCGCCACCACATCGCTATCACCAACCGCGTTGCGCACGCGCCGCCGCCACACCTTGCCGGTTGCCTCGGTCAGCATGTTGGCAACCTTGCGCTCATACGACGCGCCTTTGTTGCGTGCCATTGCGCTCATGCTCGCGCCCCCTGGTCCGGGTAAGCGTCCATCGCAGCCTGCGCCATGGCAATCACCGTGGGCGAGTACTGCGTGCCGCCCTTCTTCACTGCGTCCAGAATGCGCTTTGCCCCTCGGCGGGGGTCGCGTCCCGACTCGTTCAGAATCGCGCCCGCCCCCATCGCCTTCAATGCCTTGGCCGCTTCTTCCGGCGTGGCTTGGGTAGCACCCGGCGCGGGCAGTGCAGGCGCAGGCGTGGGGACCGGGTGCCATTGGCCGCGCGCCATCTCGTCACCAAATGCCCGCTCCCACCGCGCCTTCAGCACCGCATAGCCGCAGTTCAGCAAATCATGCGTACCAACGGCCACCGCTGCCCAGTAAATCGCCGGATGCGCCCAGTTCCCAATTTCGCCACGGCGGCGCGCGGTCATTCCGGCCACCGCGTCATGGAAAGCAACCTCGGGCGTCATCCAGGGGCGGCACAGGCGGATGAACTCGGGCAGCGTGGGCGGCCAGTCGCGGCTCAAGCAAGCAACGATGCCCACTCGGGCCTCCGCTTCGGTAAAGCCGGCCAGCATCTGATTCCAAGATTGCTTGACCTCGCGCGGCGTGAGCCCTTCCCACGCCTGGGCAAACTTCGTTCCATACATGAGGCGCAATTCAGCGACCACCAAATCGCCAATGCCATTGCCAGCGGTCGGATTAGTGAGTTGTGACATCGATGATCCCCATGTCGATTTCGGTTTGCGGCACGCCTTGCGAAAGCGACGCGCCCATTTCTTCGTTCCAAGACGCCCGCCGTTGGGCCGCGCTCTGCGGGCGGCTGGGTCGTGCCGCACCGGATCGCAGGACACGTTGCAGGTAGGCAACCGGTTCAATGGCCTGGTCATCCACGCATTGCTGGATGGCCCGCACGATGTCGGCGTCGTCGTGCCCCTTGCGGAACATGCCCAGCATGGAGCGGGCTTGCTTCTCGGGCTGGCCGGCAGCGATCAGCAAGGGCAGGCCCAAGGCGAAAATCTTCTCTACGGCTGATGGCGGCTGCGGCGGCGTGCCGCCCGTTCCGCCAGGAACGGAATATTGGTTCTTGGTTATTGGTTCTTGGTTAGGGTTACGACTGGGTTCTTCCTGGCCCCCGACTGGGTTTGCTTTCGCATCCGTTTGGGTTTCTTCTGGCGACCCATCAGAAACCGACTGGGTTTCGTTGGGTTTCTTCTTGGGCCTTCCGCCAGCCTTCCCGTTATCCCGGTTGGTTTTTGCCTTCTGCTGGTACGCGGCGATTTCGCTATCCGCTCGCTTATTGCGCCATGCCCCATCCACAAGCTCGAAGAACTCTTGCAGGATCATCGGCACAGCCGCGCGCTCTTCCTCGCTGCGCGCCCCCACCCACCGGCAGACCTGTTGCAGATCGTCCTTGATGGGCTGTTCCTCGGCGTAGTAACGACGCAGCAGGCGGCTGTAGATGGCGTCTTCAACCAGGCTCAAGTGCATCGTGGCCTGGGCGTAGTCGCCGATGTTGTGGCTGTAGTAGTTCATTCGGTGACTCCATAGAGCGCTTGAAAGCCGCGCTCCGCTTCCTCGGGCCACTTGCCCAGGTCGATGATTCGCTGGCGCGTAAGACGCAATCCAGGGATGAAATAGCTCAGCTTCATTTCTCTCGGAGCCTTGGACTGGTCCAGGAAGAAGTGGCAACCGCCGCAGGCGAACGCGATGGCCCAGTCATGAGCCTTGATGCCCTTCCCCTTGCCGTCTCGCGTCCGATTCGAATGGGCCGATACCGTGCTTTCAGTTCCGCCCCAGCAGTAGCTTGGAACCCGCGTGAGGCATTCCTCGCCCTTGGCAAGCGCCAACAGCGCGGGGTTGCGGTAGACGGTCTTGGGCTTCTTCTTGCGCTTCTTGCGCGCCTTGATGGCGGCACGGGGCGGCGGCATTGGGGTGGTCCGAATCGGCGCAGCGCGCATCATCGGCGTGGCGCTGCGCTTCATCGGCGTCTTGTTCTTGAGGGGGGTGCGGCGCATCAACGACATTCCGCCCCCGATGCAGCTTTGACCCGCCACCAGTACGGAAACTTCCAGCCATTTGTGTGGCGCTTGACCAGGCCGGCCTGGGTCGCATCGAACAGGAACGACTCCACCGCGCGGGCCGCAGCAACAGCGCGCGACGTGCTGGGCCACGGGTCCACCGGCACCAGAGCGGGCTGAACGATTTCCTGTAGCGCCTTGATATCGACGCGGCGTGGGGTGTCGATGATGGCCTGCTTGACGGCCTCTACCGTCTCGGGCGGCACGCGGTAGCCACGGAACATATGCAGGCAGTCAGCCATAGATGCCGCTCCAGTCCACAAAGGGCTTGCGAACGGCCTCATGAAAGAGCGTTGCCGCCTTGGCGTTGTGATCCAACTCGGCCCGACTGGTGATGCCGCATGCATCGCGGACAAACTGCGCTGCGTGTTGCTGGGCCGAAACGCCCTCGGGGGCGGCGCCAACGCGGGAAACAACCCACCGCTGAAACTTCGCGCCGTTGCACATCATTGCAGCCGCGCGCGACAGCGCCGCCCCCTTACGCTCCGTGGACGCGATACGCGCCCGCACGGGTACACCAGAAGTTCCACGGGTCAGCATTGCACCCTCGACACATTGCGAGCGCCACGGAACGCCAAGACGGCCAAGTCCATGAAAAGCGTGTACAGCGCGCTCCGCTCATCGGGGTCGATTTGGCCGTCCGCCATCGCTTCTAGGGTCGACGCATTCAAGCCTCCGACCGTGGCGCCTACCTTCAGCACCTTTTCGTGGATAGCCTTCAATTCGTCGGGCCAGCCCTCCGTTGGCGGCGGCGGCACGTCCAAGCAGGTGAGCCCATGCTCGACCATCGCGTAGGTCTGCGCCCAGCGGTGGGCTACTTCAGCGCCCCCGGCCTTCTGCGCCAGCCATTCGGTCAGCAAGTCCGCCATTTCGAACGTGATCGACTCGCCCTCTTGGCCGCTCAACTTGGCGCGCAGCGATTCGTAATGGATGCGCTTGCCCCGTCGCTCAGTCAAAAAGGTGGCCGCGTCTTTGACGCCGCCGGGCGCATTGCGCACATCGTTGTAAAGAACATCAAGCCAGTGGTGGGAATTCAGGCGGCTGGTCATCGGGCATACCTTGGAATCGGGAAATATCAGGGTTTCGGCGGCTCTCCACCGTCCCTAAGATGTGAAGCATGGAAATCGAACTTCAGACATCCAGCGGGCCGATCTGGACCTTGTCGTCGGACGTCTGCGGCACCTGGGCCGGCTGGTCTGCCGGCGTGGCCGGCGAATTGGCGCTATCCATCGGCGCTCTCCATAAGGGTCTTAGGGTGACGTGGGCGCGAGAGGCTCGTGGGGCTTGGGACCACCGTAGAAAAAGCCGAGCAACTCGCCGTGATCGAAAGGCGCGCCAAACTCCTGGCTCGCTTTCCACAGCGCATCCATCGTTCCCTTACGAGGCACCTTGCGGGCATACAGGAGGTGCGTTTCGATGTACGCGACGGTCGTGCAGGCCCGGCTCGCGAACTTCGCCCGATCGTCAGACGAAAGGGCGAGGTAGAAGGCCTTGAAGCTCGGTTTGGGTTTGGCGATGTTCATAAGCCAGGATGCTATTACCTTTTTGGTAATAGATCAACCAAACGAAGTTACCCATTCGGTTTATTTACCTATAAGGTAAACCCAGGTCCAATGACCACCATGAAGTCCATCAAAGAAATCCGCCGGGCGAACTTCGCTCGCGCCATCGAGGAAAAATGCTCCGGCAATCAGACCGAGGCCGCCACACGCCTTGAGTACTCCACGCCTTCCCTTGTGAGTCGCTATGCGACCGGCAAAAAGGACATTGGCGACCGTGCCGCACGCAAGATGGAGGAAGCGTTTGGACTTCCGATTAATTGGATGGACGCCGATCACACACCGGCACGCGACGACGACGCAAAGGCCCCGAGCGATGCTCGCCCTTGGCCGTTCCCTTCAATAGCAGAAGCTGCCGTTCGGGCTTTGCCCGCAGGGCAATTGAGTGCGCTCGAAGGGGCTATGGCTTTGGCGATTGCTCAGTTGAATCTGGGCATTAAGGTAGCGGCTCCGCCCCGGCCGCCCGAAGCCAACGCTCCGCGTGTCTTGCGCGGCGGCCTCTATGCCGACGACGGGGCTGATGAATTTCCGATGCGCATTGCCGGCCGGCCTGTGGCTCCCTGGGATGGTGGGACTACCACCATACAGACAGAGCCAGCAGTCCAATCATTACGGATCAGCCATGCCGAGAACGTCGGGCATGTCCCGCGCGCCGGCTATTCAGCAAATGACCAAGAATTCCTTTCAGTGCCCGAACTCGATGTCAGGCTCGCCGCTGGGAAGCTGGGCATCGAGAACTACGAAGAGACATCTATCGGCGAAATCCTTCTGCGTCGATCATTCCTGGAATCGTTCAAGCTTCCGATCGAGCGCATGAAGATTGTGTATGCGGACGGCGACAGCATGGAGCCGGTTATTCGTAATGAGGGGCCGATGCTGTTTTATGAAGAGGCGGTGACAGACGTCCGACTGATTGATCCGCGCACGGTCTACGCCATCAACCATGGCGGCAAGATGATCGTGAAGTGCATCTCTCGCGAACGTGACGGCACCTGGCTCGCCAAGTCCCTGAACCCCGCCTATCCGCCCTTCCCTTTGGAAAAGGAGGACGGCCGCGATGTGCGCATTGTGGGCCGGATCCTCTGGTCGCCATACGACTTACGAAATGGGGTCGATCAGCGCTTGCTGTAAAGCGTCTCACCCACTGAATCAGCCGCCTACGGGCGGCTTTTTTTCGTCCGTATGACCTGGCCGCGAGGCGCTGTTGCGCAAGTGCGACTATCGAAGTTACCCAGTTGGTAAACAAATGCAATGGATAAGTTACCGTTTTGGTTTGACCATTATTACCGTTTCGGTAATACTGCACGCATGCATCGGCTGAAACACACCATGCACCGCTCTTTAACAACTTAGGCCGCCCGCCCCCGAGAGGGAGGATGGGCGAAACAGGACAACCAGGCGCAAGCGCGCCCCCGGACCCTGTGTGCATGGGCCAGCGCGCCCAGGTAACGCCCAGCCGGGCGTGGCGACGATAACCCCGGCCTCTTCATCCAGCCGCTGAATGCAGGTCGCGGCCATCGCCAAGTGCCGTGTCTACCTAAACCGATCAAGCCGGCTAAGCACCTCGTTTGCTGTGTTAGTCCGGCAACGCGGTGACCGATACATCATTGAGCATGGGTTCTTTAGAAGGTGAGAAACCCACGCTAAACGTCCGAACACCCCGGTGCCCGCCGCCGTCCATAAAGGCCATGCGGACAAGCATTGGTGTCAAGTCTTCACGTTTATCCGCGAAAGAAAAAGTGAGCTCCCCCTGATGGGGGAGCACATCTTTCGACAGCTGAGGAGGAGTATTTTTCCTTCCCTCGAACCATGCAGTGAATTGGGTGACCGTCGCGCCGTGGTTGCGTAGCGAGAACTTATATTGCTGCCCATCGCCAGAACCATAGCCACCCGCATGCGCCAAGATGAATAAGGGAGACAGAGCTCTTCTCTGTTCCTCCCTTTCACGCTCAAAGGCTTCAATCTGAGCATTTACCTGCAATTTGGTGACCTCAACTAAGGCATGCTGCTGCTCAACGGAACTTCGCAACTCTTCGGCCTGCAATCGCAGCGCCTCGGTACTTTGCTTGAGTTCCTCTCCCTGTTGAAAGTAGCCAAGGATCAGCCATAGAAGAGCCAATGGCCCGACAACGCCGGCTAGAAAGTCCCCAACCTCATTGGGCTTCATATCCGAAAACTTGTCCCATTCGCCCCACCCCAACAAGGCTGCGGCGACTAGGTACGCCGCAGTAATCGCAATTCCGATCCAGGTAAGTTTTTTGCTCATCACTCTTTCCTCCAAGTGGTCGGATTCTAGTTAGAGCGATGTGGCCACGCAATTCATCCCGGTATCTCCCGATGCCCCGCGCGCGGGGCATCGGCAGGCGCTGCCCGATCCCTCAGCAACCCTACCCCCACCCCGGAGCTTTCACCATGGTCGCCATGATCATCCGTTTCATCGAAGAACTCATCGACGCATTCAACTTCGGCAGCAGCATCAACAAATAGCAGCCCAAACGAATGACCCTACCAGCGGTTTAAAGTCGTTCCGCTATCTACTTTGTCGCCCTCGGGGCAATCAAAGTAGGTCAACCATGCCACTGAAAACCATTCTACGGGTCGTTCTGCGAACCGTGTTCTACGTCTGCGTTTGCGCCTGCCTGGCGGGTTGCGCAACCCTGCCGATACTACCCAGCTAAGGCAAACCCTTCCCCCGGTCCGCCCGGGGGCTTTGGAGAGCGGGCCAGCGCCGCAACGTCACCGGCTCCGAAAGTGACTTTCGCTCGATACCATCGCTCGCCTTAACCGGCCCGCTCTCCTAAGCCCACCACCGCGCGTTCGCGCACATCCCCATGCCTTCAACCATCCCCGCCATCTGGTGGGGCCTGGCCCTGTTCGCCTTGGCGGCGGTGGCCCTGGTCCCCGCCTGCGAATACCTCAACCGCCGCTATGTCGCGGCCGATCCTTGGAAAGCAACATGAACGCAATCACTGCATCCGCGCCGGCTGCGCGCCGCCGCATTCTGCCGTCCATTGCCCAGGTGGCCCGCAAAGCCGCAGACCTCATCGCCCCCCGTGACCACGCCGGCAAAGGCAACTGGAGCAAGGACGCCAATATCCCTCGCGTGTGGGCGTGGTCCGCAGGCATAGCCTTCGCGGCGTTCTTCCTTTTTGGCCGTCAAGTACTCAGTTGGTTGCTGAGCTTCGCGATATGAACGGCATTGAATTCATCGTGCGGGACCGCGCAGGCTGGTGGCCGCCGATTCCGCTACCCCGCCGTCGCATTCCTGCCTCCGAGGTCAGGCAAGTGAAACCCCGCGCTCGCAGGAAGCCCCGAAGCGCGCAGAAACCCATTTAAACGGAGTTCCTCATGTGGTTCAGAAATCTCAAGATTTACCGCCTCTCGGCCGCCTGGACATTGTTCGGCGATGACCTGGAAGCCGCTCTCGCGCGCCAAGCATTCCAGCCCGGCAACAACTTGGAAATGCAGTCCATCGGATGGGTCCCGCCTCGTGAGAATGGCGGCTTGGCCCACGTCGTGAACGGCCAGATCCTGCTTAGCCTGCGTGCCGAAAAAAAGCTGCTGCCGGGCACCGTCGTGAACCAGGTCGCCAAGGCGCGCGCCCAGGAAATCGAAGAGCAGCAAGGCTATAAGCCGGGCCGCAAGCAGATGAAGGAAATACGGGAGCGTGTCACCGACGAGCTTCTGCCCCGCGCGTTCAGCATCTATCGCGATACCCGCGTGTGGATCGACCCGCTGAATCATTGGCTTGTAATTGACGCAGCCGCCTCCGCCAGGGCCGACGAGGTAATCGGAATCCTCGCTAAATGCATCGATCCGTTCCCGCTGGAAAACCTGTACGTCGCACAGTCCCCGGCGGCGGCCATGACCGGCTGGCTAGCCGAAGATGAAGCGCCCAACAACTTCAGCATCGACCAGGATACCGAACTCCGGTCATCGGGCGAAAGCGGCGCAGCAGTCCGCTACGTGAAGCACTCCATCGACGCAGAAGACGCGCGCCGGCACATCCAGTCTGGCAAACAATGCACCCGCCTCGCCTTGACTTGGGCCGACCGGATTTCGTTTGTCCTGACCGAAGGCCTCGATATCAAGCGCGTATCACCATTGGACGTGATCAAGGAAGGCAACGAAGGCCTCGCCCCAAACGACGACGAGAAGTTCGCTTCCGACATGATGTTGATGACGGGTGAACTGGCCAAGATGATGGCCGAACTGGTCAACGCGCTGGGTGGTGAAAAGCGAGTTTGATCACCGCTTGTCGGCTTTGTTTGCAGTCAGAGCATCAACAAAGGCCCTTCCCCTCGCCTCTCCGTCCGCAGTGGCTGAGTTGGGGTCAGGAAAAGCTATCCCGGACACAACCTGCTCGTAGTCGGCGTCCTGTGGCTGCACGGTCACGTTTGCCCGCCACAGGCCGGTGGTGAATCCAGGCATCTCGCCCGACACCTCGCGGACGCGCACGTAAACGCGGTGCCCCTGGTAATCGAATTCCTTATCCATCACCCCGCCCCTTTGGTAGTCCGTTTGTAAATCGTATCCCATTGAGGATTTTCCATGTCCGATCAATCCACCGCGCCTGTCTCTTTTAGGCAAAAGATTCTCAACAAAGAAATCAAGCGCGCCCACGCAATGCAAGTCCGCTACGAAGACCTGTATGTCGAACCTGGCTTTAACCTGCGGACCCCTATTGCACTGCTGGAAGGCGAAGAGCGTGAAAAGGCCGAGGCCGACGACGAAAGCCTGTTTCAGCACATCATGGCCGGCGGTCCGCTTCCGCCGCTGGAAGTCCGCCCGCGCAACGAAGGCGGCGTCTGGATCGTTGAAGGGCACCGCCGTCACATACAGATTGGTAGAGCGATTGCCGCAGGCGCGCCGCTTCAGGATGACGATGGGGTCGTCTGGATAGACGTGATGGCATTCGTCGGCAACGACGCCGACCGTACCGCCCGCGTCATCAGCAGCGCCAAGGGCCGTCACCTCCTGCCACTGGAAACGGCTTTTGGGTATGCAAAGCTGGCCGGCTTCAGGTGGGACAACGAGCGCATTGCCCGCCTTGAACAGGTGTCCCCGCAGTGGGTCGCAAAGATGATCAGCCTGGCCCACGCCAACAGCGACGTACACGCACTGGTGCTTTCCGGCGCGGTCAAGGCGTCTACTGCCATCGAAGCAATCGCCAAGCATGGCGAAGCCGCCGGCGCCTTCCTGCAAGCCCAGCTTGAAAAGGCCAAGGCCACCGGCAAGTCCAGGGTGACGCCCAGCAGCATCCACGGTCGCGCCCTGCCCCGCAAGGTAGTGTCCCCGCTCATCAGCGGCGTGGACGCCTTTATCAAGGGCCTGGATGCCAACCAGCGCGCAACCCTTGTGGACATCAAGGAAGGTCGCGTAGCCAGCGAGACGATCACCATTCCGGCCACCGCGCTTATCGATCTGTTCGACGCTCACGGTGCTGTCGAAACCGTCCGCGCCAAGCAAGCCGAAAAGCAGCGCCGTCAGACAGAAGCCGCAGCTGCTGCCGGCCAGGCCGAAATCCCCTCCGACCAGGGCGCGACGCCATGACCGCCACCTGCAATACAGGCCAGCAGCCCATCATCGGCTGGTACTGCGAGGGCACCTTCCCCGCCCACTTTACGGATTCCGTGACCGTTGCCAAACGCTGGATGGAACTGGGCTCCAAGGTCTCAGCCGTCGTTCGGCAAGACGACACCGCTGCGTCGAGCGCCAATCCCGCTACCCCTGCCGACGATGCGCTGGGCGACCGCGATGCGGCCTTTGAGGCTGTGCGTAAAGGCCTGTGCGCCCTGCAACGGTACAGCTTCTGGATTGGCCCGAGCGGTGGCGTAAAGCGGGTCGAAGATCGGTCGGGCAACTGGATCGACTTTGACGCGGCACACGAACTGTTCGACCCGGTAAACATCGACGCCGCCATTGCCCAGCAGAAGGAACCCACAGCATGATCCGCGACCAGTTTGTTTTGGACATCAACGAAGAACTCATCATCGACAACTTCGCCGGCGGCGGCGGTGCCTCCACAGGCATCGAATTGGCCCTGGGCCGCTGCGTGGATGTGGCAATCAATCACGACGCCGAAGCCATTGCGATGCACAGCATGAACCACCCGCAGACCCGTCATTACTGCGAATCGGTTTGGGATGTTGACCCGCTTGAAGTCACCAAGGGCCGCCCCGTTGGCCTCGGCTGGTTCAGCCCCGACTGCAAGCATTTCAGCAAGGCGAAGGGCGGCAAACCGCGTGAAAAGCGAATCCGCGGCCTTGCCTGGGTAGTGCTGCGTTGGGCCGCCCTGGTCCGCCCCCGCGTCATCATGCTGGAGAACGTCGAAGAATTCCGCACGTGGGGGCCTCTGCTGGAAAGTGGCCAGCCGTGCCCGCTCCGCAAGGGCAAGACGTTCCGGTCCTTTATCCACCAACTGCAAGAAAAGGGCTACCGCGTCGAACACCGCGAACTCCGTGCCTGCGACTACGGAGCCCCGACCATTCGTAAGCGCCTGTTCCTGATTGCCCGCTGCGATGGACAGCCCATTGTGTGGCCGTCGCCGACCCATGGCGCGCCCACTTCGCCGGATGTGGTTGAAGGTCGTTTGCAGCCCTGGCGTACGGCGGCGGACTGCATCGACTGGTCTATCCCCTGCCCTTCCATCTTCGAACGTGCCCGCCCCCTGGCCGGAGCCACCATGAAGCGAATAGCACGGGGGATCCGGCGGTATGTCCTTGATTCCGCAGCCCCGTTCATCGTGAAGTGCAACCACACCAGCAATCGCACCGTGTACGACTGCTTCAGGGGCAGCGGCATTCACGAACCGCTCAAGACCGTAACGGCAAGCCACGGGATGGCGGTGGTCGCGCCATACTTGACCGAACATGCCAACGGATCCACCCAGCGCAATTTCCCCGCCGATGAGCCGCTGCGCACCCAGTGCGCCGAGGTGAAAGGTGGGCACTTCGCGGTCGTTGCTCCCACGCTGATTCAGACGGGATACGGCGAGCGCGAGGGGCAAGCACCCCGCGCGCTGGACCTGGGCCGCCCCCTGGGCACCGTAACAGCCCAAGGCGGCAAGCACGCCCTTGTGTCCGCCTTCATGGCAAAGCACTACGGCGGCGGCTACGAAGGCGCAGGCGCGCCGCTGGATGGCCCCGCCCATACGATCACGACTGCGGACCACCACGCCTTGGTCACGTCGAACCTAATCAAGCTGCGTGGCGAATGCACGGGCAGCGCCGCAGGTGAACCGGTGGCCACCGTCACGGCAGGCGGCACCCACGTCGGCGAGGTCCGCGCCTTCCTGGTCAAGTACTACGGCCAGGGCGGGCAGGATCAGAGCGCCGCAGATCAGATGCACACCATTCCGACGAAGGATCGCTTGGGCCTGGTGACCGTCGCCGGCCAGGAATACCAGATCGCGGATATCGGCATGCGAATGCTGGAGCCGCACGAACTGTACGCCGCCCAGGGCTTCCCGCAGGACTACATCATCGCGCCGACGATCAACGGCCGGCGCCTTCCCAAACACGCCCAGGTCCGCATGTGCGGCAACAGCGTCTGCCCGCCTCTGGCGGCGGCACTGGTCCGCGCCAACCTGCCCGAAATGGCCTCTTGGTCCCGCCAAGATGCCAAGCTGCAAAGGATCTCCGCATGAGCAATTTCATTTGGCGCCTGCGCGCCGCACTTGCTTACCGCAGGGCCACCTTGCGCGCGCTGATATGCATCGTGTTGGCCGCAATGTTGGCGGCCTGCTCAAAAGAGCCTGTTTCCGTGTCCAGAACCGATAACCAAGGCATTTCGGTTGACGAGCTGTTCACTCACAAAGGCGTCACCGTCTTCAGGTTCTATGATGCCGGCCGCTGGGTCTACTTCACCAGCAACGCCGGCAATGTGAAAGCGCTGCATTCTGAAAACTGCGGCAAAGGTTGCACCCGCAACGTGACCGTCGAAACAATCGGCGCAGCCCATCTTGGTGTCGGCGGGGAGCGGCGAAATGGCGATCAGTAAAGCCGAGCGCGCCCGCGTCTTCGCCATGTTCGACGGCAAATGCGCGTACTGCGGGGAGCCGCTGCCGGAGCGCTGGCACGTTGATCACCTTGAGCCGGTTCAGCGCGACCTGAAAATGGTGCGCGGGGAGCGCTCCTGGAAGCTGGTGAGCGGTGCGCCTCTTCGCCCAGAGCGAGACGTTCCCGAGAACTACATGCCCGCCTGCCCGCCGTGCAACATCGACAAGCACGCGATGAGCCTGGAAGCCTGGCGCCTAAAGCTTCAGCGCACCTGCAAGGTTCTCACCGACAACTATCCAACCTACCGCCACGCTTTGCGATTCGGCCTAGCCGTTGAGACTGGCGCGAAGATCATATTCCACTTTGAGCGGGTGGCCGCCGAAGCGGCAAAGGACGCAGCATGACCCACCAAAACAGCGCCGCCCAGGCGGCAAACAAGGAAATCGACGCCATCATGGAACAGGCCCAGGTGTTCGCCTCTGCCTGGGCCTTCTACGGCGGTCCATTCGACCAGGGCGACGGCAAGGAGCAGGCCGAACGCGAAGAAGCGAAGCTGCGCGATGTGATCCGCGATGCGCTGTCCAAGCTGCGCGCGGAGGGCGTGCACGCGGGCGAGCCGGTAGCCGATACTGTGGAGCGGCAATGCCCTCGCTGTACGGGGAACGGGACAATTCTGCGCCTGAGCGGCAATGGTCCGGACGCCTACGACGTTCAGGAAGAATGCTCGCATTGCGAAGGATCTGGGGTGGTGGCAAGCGCTCCTGTAGCCGGGGAGGCGCTGTTTTGGTATCGACCGCGCTCCGATGGTGGCTATGAGGGGCCGATCCACAACGACCACATTGAAGATGTGCGCAGGCGGTCCGGCGCGTGGCTGCCCCTCCTTCCCGCGCCACAGGTCAGCGCTGCCCAGAACACGCCCACCGATGCCGACCTCTACGCCTGCTTCCCTGCATCGCTCGGCCCTGGCGGTGAATGGGCACTGAAAGGCGCCCGCATCGCCTTGGCTCGCTACGGCCACACCGCCCCCAAGGCCACCAAAGCGGAGCGCATCGTGTTCCCGGCGCACCTGCGCAAGATGTGGTCAGGTGGCGAGGTGCAGGCGTGGCTGGACAACCATCAGGGCATCACACCGCCGACGCCCAACGCCAAGGGCAGCCTGGAGCGCTACAGGGATTGGAAAGCCGAACCGGCCGAGGTAAATAAGGACCAAACGAAATGACTACGCAGAGCAACAATGCCCAGGCGGGCAACCTTGGCCTGCCAGCCCCCGTACAGACACGCGGAGCGCGCGTTCAGCGTTCCCCCGCGCAATTCGGCGCAAGTTCGCCCACCACTGGTGTGCAGGGCGCCGCTGAATTACTCAGCGTTCACCCAAAAACCGTTCTTGGTTTGATCGATGACGCCGCCATCCCCGCCGCCAAGGTCGGGCGGGCCTACGTTATGCTGGTCAAGGATGTTCTGGGGTATCTGGAGAAGATGATCGTCACGCAGACCAGCGCCAGGATGCGGGCGCCTACCAAAGCCCAGCGGCAAGGTCAGAACCGCGCAGGTTCGCGTAGCGCATCATCATCCGCTGACTCTTGTGGCCGGTAATTTTCATGATCTGCGTTTCCGAAAGCTGGGTGCGCTCAAAAAGGCGACTCGTGGCTTCGTGCCGAAGGTCATGGAACCGTAAGTCTTCGCATCCAGCCTGTTCGAAAATATTCGCGAATAGCTTGGACAGAAAGTCGCTGGTTGCCGGCAAGGAGGCATCCTCGCCGTTCCACCAGGGGAACAAGAGCGCATCGGGTGCGATCTGACGTTCCAACATGTGGGACTCCAGCAAGCCGCGCGCAATACTCGACATGGGCACCTGGCGCTTGTCCCCGTTCTTGGTCTTGTCCAGAAAGATAGTCCGCTTGGGCAAATCCACTTGATGCACACGCAGCGTGTACATTTCCCGCAGCCTCATCGCAGATTCCAGCGCGAGCTGGTACAGAAGGCGCAGCGCCACCTTGTCCGGTAGCGGATAGGGCTTATGCTTCCTTGCAAGCTCGCCGCCATCGATGACCGCTAAGATTGCTTCATTCTCGCCCCGTTCAAGCCGGCGATCACGCTCCTGATCGACGCGCTTCACGCCCCCGGCCTTGACTCGATCCTCTTCGGTGTATTGGGCGTACCCGTTCGGTAAGGACCGGAACGGGTGATCTGGCATCGTCAGATAGCCCTGCCGCATCCCCCAATCAGTGCACCGCGCCAAAGCGCCCACGCGCGCCCTGATCGACGCGGGTGCCAGCCGCTCTATGCGTTTCATGGCCGAAATCCAATTGTCCACCCAGGCCGCCGCGATGCCCCGAAGCGGGGTGCCGCCCTCCATGCGTACCACCACACGAAGCGCCGCCACATCCTTGGGGGACGGGTGGGCGTTCCGCTGGTACTCACGGTCAAGATCGGCAATCGTCAAAATGCGGCTTTCGGCGCGGTGTTCCGCCGGCACGATGCCATTGTCTAGCAGCGCCTCCAGTCGGGAGGCATATGCGTCGCCCTCTTCCTCGGAAGTGAACGTCATGTAGATGGGCTTTTCCAGCACGCCTGCGCGCTTGAAAATGTATTCCCAGGTGCCGTTCGCCCGCTTTCTCTTTCCTGCCACCGCTGCCCCCGCGCCTACTCGTTAAGAGCGGCCAATGTAGGGCGTAGGACGGTTGGTAGCAAGCTCTTTATGGTTGGTTGAGGCTCCCTTAGACTCCCTATTCGGGTGGCAAAAGGGCAATAAAAAAGGCACTTGGCTGAGCCTAAGTGCCTGATTTAACGCGCTTTTGGGTGGTGGGTGCTACAGGGGTCGAACCTGTGACCTACGCCTTGTAAGGGCGCCGCTCTACCAACTGAGCTAAGCACCCGATCCTGACACTTTCAGTGCTGCTTGAACACGATGACTCGTTCAAGGCAGTGACCAATTCGCAGCCAACTCGGGGTACTCAAAAGCAATACGCGGGCCGGAGTATACCGGACCGCGTCGTTGTCGGCAAATCGCGTGGGGCCGGTGCCCAGCGACCGCCTTGCCGTCGATTAGTTGACGGCGTCCTTCAGGGCCTTGCCCGGACGGAACTTCGGCACCTTGGCCTTCTTGATCTTGATGGTTTCGCCCGTGCGCGGGTTACGGCCGGTGCGAGCAGCGCGAGCCGACACAGCAAACGTGCCAAAGCCAACCAACGTTACCGTGCCGCCTTTCTTCAGCGTGGTCTTGACGGCACCGATCAGGGCGTCGAGCGAACGGCCGGCAGCAGCCTTGGAGATATCGGCCTTGCTGGCGATGTGATCGATGAGTTCAGTTTTGTTCATTCAGGTGTACCCCTCACAAGGTATGGAGTCTGGCGAGACCGTGGGGTTCATGGCTGTCATGAGGGGACGCCACCAACTAATCGCAAGGTCCGACAAACGACGAACAGACAGTGGATAGACTTTTCTTGCGCTGCAAAAGCACAACTTTTAAACTGCTGCGCCGCCTAGGATTTGATGACATAA
Source organism: Achromobacter sp. JD-1 (assembly GCF_038594925.1). Taxonomy (NCBI): domain Bacteria; kingdom Pseudomonadati; phylum Pseudomonadota; class Betaproteobacteria; order Burkholderiales; family Alcaligenaceae; genus Achromobacter; species Achromobacter sp. JD-1. The sequence goes on from NZ_JBCGCS010000002.1 coordinate 117,043, forward strand.
ATGTCTTCAAACCGTCAGCGACGCAGAGGTGTATTAGGCCTTGGCGCAGAGCGGCTGTCAAGCAAAAACCTCACCACAACCCGCGCCAATACTAGCTTTTAGCCGTTTTCGCAATATACACAAACGCGCATTTCGGGGTTTGCGCGACACCGCCAAAAACACTTCAAGCCTGAATCAAACATCCGCCCAGCGGCGCAGCAAATTGTGATAAATGCCGGTCAGCTGCACGAGGGATGCGTGCCCCGCCACGTCCTGGTTCAAGCGTTGTATCGCCACGTCCATATCCAGCAGCAATGCTCGCTGGCTATCCTCGCGCACCAGGCTTTGCATCCAGAAAAACGAACTGACACGCGCACCGCGCGTCACCGGGTTCACCTTGTGCAGGCTGGTGCCCGGGTACAGCACCATGTGCCCCGCTGGCAGCTTCACCGCGCGTGGACCATAAGTGTCATCAATGACGAGTTCGCCGCCGTCGTAGGAATCAGGCTCCGAGAAAAACAGCGTGGCGGACAAGTCCGTGCGCACGCGCTCGGCTGTACCCGTGATGCCGCGCACCGCATTGTCCACGTGATAGCCGAAGGCCTCGCCGCTCTCATAACGGTTGAACAGGGGCGGGAAGATCTTGCGGGGCAAGGCAGCCGACATGAACAGGTTGTTCGTGGCCAGCCGCTGCAAGATAAGGTTGCCCAGCTCCTGCGCCAGCGGATGCTGCTCGGACAACTGGCGGTTGCGCTTGACCTCGGCGGACTGGTAGCCCGCCGTGACCTTGCCGTCCACCCATTCGGAGGCATCCAGCCTCTGACGGATATCAGCCGCCTCGTCGGGCGTGAAAACGTCTGCAATCTGTATAAGCATGAGCCGGGGGTCCTTGAAGCGCGCCAGTCGCAAAGACGCCCAGCGCGCGGTTGCCGAATTATCCCTTCAGGCAACCATTGAGCGCCTGATCGAAATCAAACAGCAGATCGGCCTCGTCCTCAATGCCGACCGACACGCGGATCAGGCTGTCCGCAATGCCCATTTGCTTGCGACGTTCGGCGCCCATCTCGTAATAGATGGTGTGCGCGGCCGGCAGCGCCAGGCTGCGGGTGTCGCCCAGGTGCGTTGCCATCAGCACGATGCGCAGGCGGTTCAGGAAATCAAAGCAGTCCACCCCATCGGCCAGCTCCACGCCCAGCAGGCCGCCAAAGCGCGAGCCGAACAAGGCGGCGGCGCGCGCATGCTGCGCGTGGCCGGCCAAACCGGGGTAATGCACCTTGGCCACGCCAGGGTGTTCGTTCAGAAAGCGGGCCAGCGCCAGCGCGTTGGCGCAGTGTTTGGCCATGCGCAGCGCCAGCGTTTCGGCGCCAACGGCGATGCGGTGCGCGGGCTCGGCCGCCAGCGTGCCGCCCATGTCGCGCAAGCCCTTCTTCTTGATCTGGGTCAGCCCCCACGCCGTGGACGGGCCCTTGCGATAGGCGTCATAGATATTGGAATAGTCGACCCAGTCATACAGGCCGGTGTCCGTCACCGCGCCGCCCAGCGCGTTGCCATGGCCGCCGATATATTTCGACAGCGAATTCATCACCAGCGACGCGCCCACCGTCGACGGGCGGAACATCCAGGGCGACGTCAGCGTGTTGTCCACGACGTAGACCAGATTTTTTTCGCGGCAGATCTCGCCGATCACCGCCAGGTCGGCAACCTGCGTGCCCGGGTTGGCGATGGTTTCCGTAAAGACCATGCGCGTATTGGGCTGAATGGCCGCGCGCACTTGCGCCGCGTCCGTCGCATCCACGAAAGTGATTTCAACACCCAGCTCAAGCAGCGTGCCCAACAGGCTATTGGTATTGCCGAACACAAATTGGCTGGACACCATGTGGTCACCACGGCGCAGCAGGGTCGTGAAGATAGCCGACAACGCCGCCATGCCGGTAGCGAAGCTGACGGTGCCCTTGCCGCCTTCCATGTGGTTGATCTTGGCTTCCAGCGCCGTGGTGGTGGGCGTGCCCTGGCGCGCGTAGGTAAAGCCCGCCTTGCCCTGGAACACTGCCGCCAGTTCACGCGCGTCGTCGTAGGCGAATTCCGACGACGGATGCATCGGCTTGTGCACCGCTCCGTGCTCGACGGATTGTTGGCGGTCGGAATGGAGGATCGTGGTGGTAAAGCCGTTCTGGTGCATGATGGGCTGACGTGTAAAAAAAGCGGGAAAAGAATCGGACGGAACGGCTCAGGCTTTGCGCTGACGCACGGTTTCGTACAGGCAGACGGCGCTGGCCACGCTGACGTTCAGGCTTTCCACCGAACCCAGCATTGGAATGTTCACCAACTGGTCGCAGGTTTCGCGGGTCAGGCGTCGCATGCCCTCGCCTTCGGCGCCCATGACCCAGGCCATCGGCTGGCGCGCGTCGATCTGGTGCATGCTCTCGGTAGCCTGGTCATCGGTGCCCACCAGCCACACGCCGCGATCCTTCAGGCTGCGCATGGTGCGCGCCAAGTTGGTCACCATCAGGTAGGGGACGGTATCGGCCGCGCCGCAAGCCACGCGCTGCACGGTGGCATTCAAACCCACCGCGCGGTCGCGCGGCGCGATCACGGCATGCACGCCGGCCGCATCAGCGGTACGCAGGCAGGCGCCCAGATTGTGCGGGTCCGTCACGCCATCCAGAATCAAAAGCAGCGGCGGCCCTTCGATCACATCGAGCACTTCGTCCACATCCACGGCCAGCTGGCGCTCGTCGGCCAGGGCCACTACGCCTTGGTGGCGCGTACCGCGCGACAGCCCGTCCAGGCGCTCCATCGGAACCGGATGCACGCGGCAGCCCGCCTTCTCGGCCTGTTCGATGAACGTCTGCATGCGCTTGTCGCGGCGCGACGCCTCGACATAGATTTCCTTGATCGACTCGGGCGCGTGGCGCAGCCGCGCGACAACCGCGTGAAACCCGGCTAGAACTTGGGTCGACGCCATAAATGCAATACCTTTAGATAAACGAATACCCGCCCCAAAGGGGGCGGGCCACCGGACCAAGCCGGCCATCAACGCAATGTTACCCCTTATGGCCGCGCCGCCCTACGGCGGGCTGACCATGAAGGGGCCATCAACCCAGCGGTCAATGGCGCTTGTGCGTCGCCTTTTTTGCCGGAGCAGCGCGCTTGGCCGTCCGAGGCGGCTTGCCCGCCTTCTTGGCGTCCGCGCGGCGTTCCTTGGCGGTCTGGCCTTTCAGCGCAGCCGGTTTCGGCGCCGCCGCCTTCTTTACCCTGCGCACCGGCTCGTCGGGACCCCGGGCCGACGCCTTGCGCAAGGCGTCGAAACTCGTGCCCTGCACCAGGCGGAACTCAATACGGCGGGCTTCCAGGTCAACACGCGCCACCTGCACCTGCACCTTGTCGGTCAGGCGGTAGCGCATGCCCGTGCGCTCGCCGCGCAGTTCATGCAACCCGTCGTTGAATTGGAAGTACTCGCCACCTAGTTCGGAGACATGCACCAGCCCTTCAACGTGCAGCGTATCCAGCGTGACGAAGATGCCAAAGCTGGCGACGCCGGTCACGGTGCCGCTGAAGTCCTCGCCCACACGTTCCTTGACGAACCAGCACTTGAGCCAGGCCTCGACGTCGCGAGACGCTTCGTCGGCGCGGCGCTCGGTGGCCGACAGCACCAGGCCCATCTTTTCCCAGATGGCCTGTTCGTGTTCTTTCTGCGTACGCCCGATGACCACCGCGTGGTCATCCAGGCTGGGCACATAGCGCTGCCCGGCCAGCAACGCCTTGATGACACGGTGCGTCAGCAGGTCGGGATAGCGGCGAATGGGCGACGTGAAGTGGCTGTAGCCCGGGTAGGCCAAACCGAAGTGGCCCATGTTGTCGGGGCTGTAGACGGCCTGTTGCATGGATCGCAGGCACATCGACTGCAGCAACTGGTAATCAGGACGGCCGCGCACGGTGTCGAGGAAGTCGCCGTAGTCCTTGGCCGTGGGCATATCGCCCCCGCCCAACGACAGGCCCATTGTGCGCAGGAATTCGCGCAGCGACTGCAGACGTTCCGGCGTGGGGCCTTCGTGAATGCGGTACAGGCCCGGATGCTTGCTGCGCGTCATGAAATCAGCCGCGCAGGTGTTGGCGGCCAGCATGCATTCTTCGATCAGCTTGTGGGCATCGTTGCGCACCGACGGCACGATTTGTTCAATACGGCCCAGTTCGTTGCAGACGATCTTGGTTTCGACGGTGTCGAAATCAATGGCGCCCCGCTTCTTGCGGCCTTGCACCAGCAATTGGAACAGCTCGTACAGATGCTGGACATGCGGCAACACGTTGCGCATCGCGGCGGCGGCGGGGCCACCAGGCTGTTGCAACGCCGCCCAGATGTTCGTGTAGGTGGTGCGCGCATGCGAGTGCATCACCGCGTTATAGAACTGATAGGCCGTGACCGTGCCGGCCTTGGCGCCCGTCGCGGGGATCACCATGTCGCACACCAGCACCAGGCGGTCTACGTCGGGGTTCAGCGAACACAGCCCGTTGGACAGGGATTCCGGCAACATCGGAATGACGCGGCGCGGGAAGTACACGCTGGTGCCGCGCTCAATGGCGTCGTCGTCCAGCGCATCGCCGGGACGGACGTAATGGCTGACGTCGGCAATGGCCACCAACAGGCGCCAGCCAGGACGCTTGCGTTGGCCCGTGCCGAGCTCGACGGGCTCGCAATACACGGCGTCGTCGAAGTCGCGCGCGTCTTCGCCATCAATAGTGATCAGTGGCACATCGCGCAAATCAACGCGGTCTTTCAGATCGCTCTTGCGCACGACGTCAGGCAGGCGCGCAGCCTGCTTGCGAGCGGCTTCCGAAAACTCGACCGGCACGTCGAACTTGCGCACGGCAATTTCGATTTCCATGCCGGGGTCGTCGATTTCGCCCAGCACTTCAGCCACACGGCCCAGCGGCTGCGTGTGGCGCGTGGGCTGCTCAATGATTTCAACCGCGACCACCTGCCCATGCTGGGCGCCATTGGTATCGCTGGGAGGAATCAGGATGTCGTGCTTGATACGCTGGTCTTCCGGCACAACGATGGACAAGCCATGCTCGTGCAGGAAACGGCCCACCAGCTTATTGGTGCGGCGCTCAATGACTTCAACGATGGTGCCTTCCGGCTTGCCCCGGTATTCGCCGGTGGGCTTGACCAGTACGCGGTCGCCATGCAGCACCTTGAGCATTTCGCGCGGAGACAGGAACAGGTCCGGCCCGCCATCATCGCGCAGCAGGAAACCGAAGCCGTCGCGGTGGCCCAGCACCTTGCCGGCAACGAAGTCCAACTTGGTGGCCAGCAGCAAGACGCCCTTGCGGTTGGGCATAAGCTGGCCGTCGCGCTCCATGGCGCCCAGGCGGCGTTCAAATCCGACCATCGTCGCCGCGCGCTCAACGCCCATGCGTTCGGCCAATTCCACCGGAGACAACGGCGAACCTGCGGTACGCAGCGCGGTCAGAATGGCTTCACGGGACGGGACGTCAGGGTCGAAGTCCGGCGGCGCTTCGGGCAAGGATGTTGATCTGTTGTTTTTCGATTCGTTATTCGATCGTTTTGCCAAAGCTAAAATTTCCGTATATAATGCGCAGCTTCTGTGGTTCGCCCAAGGCTGAACACTGAAGCAGAAATGGTCAGAAGGGCTGCAAATCAGGTGTCAAAACCATGCAACCCTGGGTCGAAAGACCACATTGTAAAACCAAGTGCGCTCAGGACGCATGTTTTAGTTAAGTCAGTATGTTGAAAACAACGCAAGTTGAAATCAACACACAGCGCTTAATAAAACCATGCAACTAGGGCCGCAGCGTATCACATAGTTCTGACAAGGTTCTCTCAGTGCCCAGGTGGCGGAATTGGTAGACGCGCACGGTTCAGGTCCGTGTGCCGAAAGGTGTGGAGGTTCGAGTCCTCTCCTGGGCACCACGGAATTTAAATCGAATCCGTTTTCAAACGGGTTGGATAGCAAAAATCAGCAATACCAGCAGTACCAGCAGCAAACCTGCTAGAGCAAATAGCTCTTCCAGTGCCCAGGTGGCGGAATTGGTAGACGCGCACGGTTCAGGTCCGTGTGCCGAAAGGTGTGGAGGTTCGAGTCCTCTCCTGGGCACCACCCGCATATAAGTCAGAACAGCGTCAGCGCTGGGTTGATAGCAAGGCTGAAGGCCCCGAATATCGAAAGATGCTCGGGGCTTTTGCTTTGTGCGCCAATAAGCGCAAGCGGCTGAGATTCGGGGCTGAGATTCGGGGCTGACATTCGATATATCGGGCGCATTATGCGATGCACCCGGTTTGCGCCCAACCAATTTGATTATTCGCCCTCTTCCCACCTAGCCATGGGTGCATGGCATTAACGCCACGGCACCTTGCGCTGCAAATGATGGCGCGCATAAAGATCCTCACCCATCCCTTCGATCTGCCCGTCGATCAGCGCTTCGAACGGCCGCAGCAAGGCGTCGACATTCATCGGGGCTTCAATCGCGTTCAAGGCGTGCGTCACCGCTTCAATGGTGGATAGCGCGCCCGGAATGTCGGCATGGCGCACGCGATAGCGCGTCGTCAGCCCCGGCGGCAACATCACACGCGGCAACGCCGCCAGCTCAGGGTTGATGTGCAGCAGCTTGCGCGCGTGCCCCCAGGTGCCATCCGGCACGATCAATTGAATTGGCTGATCCAGATCCCGGCCATAACCGGGCATCAAGACGTCGGCGGCGGGCCCCGGAAACAGCAGGCGGGGTGCGTAGCCCGGCTTTTCCCACACGTCGGGCGTGAAGGTTTCGCCCACTACACGCCGCGCGCCAGCCAAGCCCAGCACCGCCAACCTGGCCGTATTCAATGCATGGCGCGCTTCACTAGGGTGTTGCAACACCAGCAGATGGGTGCGGCATGACAAGGCGGGAATAAGCGGGCACAGACAGTGGGATTCGGGGCGCAGGCAACGCGTGCATAGGGCTCGGGACATGGGGCGACACTATAAACTCTTGCCTATAAACTCTTGCTTGCGTACGCCAAAAAAAATGTGCATAATCTCGCTTCTCTGCTGCTGAACCAGAAACGACGCGAAAGCGACGAACCCTGTGACGCAAAGGGGATAGCAACATAGCCCAGGTGGCGGAATTGGTAGACGCGCACGGTTCAGGTCCGTGTGCCGCAAGGTGTGGAGGTTCGAGTCCTCTCCTGGGCACCAATTATTACATCACGAGGTACCTGTCGTGATGCGCCAAGAAAAACCCCGTTCGTGAAAACGACCGGGGTTTTTTCTTTTGCACGGTGCGTACGCTGTATCGGCCGGCTGTTGTATTGCCCTACTTCAGTTCGCGCGTCATCACGACGTGCGGAATGCCGGCTTCGATGAATTCTTCGCCCTCGACGGTGAAGCCATGCGCCTCATAGAAACCGGCCGCGTGTTTCTGCGCGTGCAGCACCAACATGCGGTGCCCGTCGCCATGACCCTGCTCGATCAAGGCGGTAAGCAACTGAGCGCCCACCCCCTTGCCACGCGCCCGCTTGTGAACGGCCATGCGGCCGATATGCCCATCGGGCAAGAGGCGGCCGGTGCCCATCGGCGTGCCGTCGGGGCCATAGGCCACCGCATGCACCGACACGGCGTCGTCGTCGTCTAGCTCTACCTCCGGCGGCACCTTCTGTTCAACCACGAATACCTCATGGCGGACCGAATAGGCGTCTTCGCGCAGGCGGTCCCAGGTCCCCAGGGCAATACGCACCGCTGATTGCTTGTTGGTCGACATCTGCATTTCCTCGCGTACGGCTCATCAACAATAAATATCCTACGCCGCATTCTCGCAGGGATGACAACGAGACGAAAAGGGGTACGATCGCGGCTTGCCCTCGTTGCCCGCACCCAACATGACGCCCGCCGCACCCCCGACCTGGTTGAAAGCCGCCCCCGCGCTTTTCCTGTTGTTGTGGTCCAGCGGCTTCGTGGTGCTGAAGATCGGCCTGGCTTATGCCGACCCGCTGACGTTCCTGGCGGTGCGCTACGCCTGTGTAGTGCTCATCCTGGCGCCATTCATGCTGATCATGCGCCCACCGCTTCCGCGCGGCGCGCGCGCATGGGGCCATCTGGCCATGGTCGGTGTGTTGCTGCAGGCCGGTTATTTCTGCTGCACCTATCTGTCGCTCAAGCTGGGCATGTCCGCTGCGGGGCTTGCGTTGATTGCATCGCTGCAACCGATTCTGATCGGCCTGCTGGCGCCCATGATCGCGCATGAACGGGTCGACGCCCGGCGCTGGACGGGGCTGGGCCTGGGCGTTGCGGGCGCCGCGCTCGTCATCGTGGCCAAGGCGTCCATCGACGTACTGGCGCCGCTGGGGCTGCTGTTCGCCGTGGGCGCGCTGCTTTGCATCACCAGCGGCACGCTCTACGAAAAACGCTACGGCACGGCGACGCATCCCATCACGTCCAACATGGTGCAGTACGCCGTCGGCCTCGCCGTGACGGCGCCGCTGGCCTTCGCCCTGGAACCCATGCACATCGAATGGACCGGCCCGCTGCTGGCCGCGCTGGCGTATCTTGTCGTGGGAAATTCGCTGGTCGCCATCACCTTGCTGCTGACCATGATCCGGCACGGCGAAGCCTCGCGCGTGTCCGCCTTGTTTTTCCTGGTGCCGCCCTGCGCCGCCATTTTTGCGCTGTTGGCGCTGGGCGAACCCATCCCGGCGCTGGCGTGGCCGGGCATGGCCTTGGCCGCAGGGGGCATTCTGTTGGTCACCCGCAGCGCGCGCCAGAATCCACATCCGCCCAAAGTAGAATGAGCGCCTTCCCGCGCCCACTCCCCCAACCATGAACGCCGTCATCACTGCCGCCCTGCCGGTCTTTGCGCTGATCCTGACCGGCTGGCTGGCAGCCCGGGGCAAGGTACTGGGGCCTGGCGCCACCGACGCCTTGAACCGCTACGTGGTCTACCTGTCGTTGCCGGCGCTGCTGTTTCGCGCGATGACGCAGGTGGATCTGGCGCATATGGCGCACTGGGGCTTTGTGGCCGCCTTCGCCGGCGGCATTGCCGTCACCTTCCTGGTATCTTTTCTGCCCGGCCGTGGCGGACGGCGCCCGCTGACCGACCGCAGCATCGAAGGCCTGGCGGCGTCCTATGCCAATGCGGGCTATATGGGCATCCCCTTGTGCGTGGCGCTGTTTGGCGCGGAAAGCCTGGCGCCCGCCGCGTTCACCACACTGCTGACCGCCAGTGTTTTATTCGGCTTTGCCATCGCATTGATCGAATTCGACCGGCAACAAGCCCCCAACGCCGCCACCACGCTGCTCAAGGTTGGCCGCGCGTTGATGCGCAACCCCTTGCTGGCCGCGCCGGTGCTCGGCCTGGCGTGGGCGGCCACGGGCCTGCCCCTGCCTGACGGCATCGACCGCTACGTTGCGCTGCTGGGCGCATCCGCCAGCCCCTGCGCGCTGGTCACCATCGGCTTGTTCCTGGCGCAGACGGAAACCGCCACCGCGGGCCCCGGCGTACTGCGCCTGGTGGTCGGCAAGCTGCTGCTGCAGCCCACCGTCACCGCCGTGCTGGCGTTCTACGTATTTTCGATGCCACCGCTGTGGGCCTGGACCGCCGTGCTGATGAGCGCGCTGCCCATCGGCACGGGCCCTTTCATGCTGGCGAAGATGTACGGGCGCGATGCCCGCGTGACCTCGCGCGCCATTCTTGTTTCCACCGTTGCATCCGTGCTCACCGTCAGCGTGCTGGTGGCCTGGATCAGCGCCCATCCTATTTCCTGATCGCCTGTCATGCTGCTTGCCGCCGCCATTTTCATTCTGACCATCACGCTTGTGATCTGGCAGCCAAGAGGCTTGTCCATCGGCTGGAGCGCGGTCATCGGCGCCGGCCTGGCCTTGGCGACTGGCGTGGTCCACGTGGCCGACATCGCGGATGTCTGGCGCATCGTCTGGAACGCCACCGCCACCTTTATCGCCATCATCATCACCAGCCTGATCCTGGACGAAGCCGGCTTCTTCGAATGGTCCGCGCTGCATGTGGCGCGTTGGGGCGGCGGACGCGGACGGCTGTTGTTCGTGCTGATCGTGCTGCTGGGCGCCGCGGTGTCGGCATTGTTCGCCAATGACGGCGCGGCCCTGATCCTGACGCCCATCGTCATGGAAATGCTGCTGGCGCTGGGTTTCGGGCCCGGCGCGTCGCTGGCTTTCGTGATGGCGGCGGGCTTCATCGCCGATACCGGCAGCATCGCGCTGATCGTGTCGAACCTGGTGAACATCGTGTCGGCCGACTTCTTCGGCATCGGCTTTGGCGAATACGCCTCGGTGATGCTGCCGGTCAATCTGATGGCGGTGGGCTCAACGCTGGTGGTGCTGCTGCTGTTCTTTCGCAAGAGCATTCCGCCACGTTATGACGTCAGCCAACTGCCCGCCCCCGCCTCGGCGATTCGGGATCCCATCACCTTTCGCGCTGGCTGGATCGTACTGGGCCTGCTGCTGACCGGGTTCTTCGTGCTGGAGCCGATGGGCGTTCCGGTCAGCGCCATCGCGGCGGCCGGCGCGCTGGGCCTGCTGTTGATCGCGGGACGCCAACACATCGTGGGCACGCGCAAGATCATGCGCGAAGCGCCCTGGCACATCGTGATCTTCTCGCTGGGGATGTACCTGGTTGTGTACGGCCTGCGCAACGCCGGCCTGACCGCGCATCTGGCACAAGTGCTGGACTGGTGTGCCCAATATGGCTTATGGGGCGCGGCAATGGGCACGGGCCTGATCACCGCGTTCCTGTCGTCTGTCATGAACAACTTGCCCACCGTGCTGGTGGGCGCGCTGTCGATCGCCGACACCAGCGCCACGGGCCCGCTGAAGGACGCCATGATCTACGCCAACATCATCGGCAGCGACCTGGGCCCGAAGATCACGCCCATCGGCAGCCTGGCCACCCTGCTCTGGCTGCACGTGCTGGCGCGCAAGGGGCTGCGCATCACCTGGGGTTATTACTTCAAGGTGGGCATCGTGTTGACGCTTCCCGTATTGCTCTTGACTCTGGCAGCGCTGGTGTGGCGTTTGCAGTGAATACGGCGGATCTCGGTCGCAGTGCCCGCTAATAACTTTTTGCTATTAATCAATCATTAATTTATGTTTTTAGCAATTAAGCCACCGCCGTAAACTTTCATCCTTCTCCACGGGCGCCCTATCTTGCGCCCGTTTGCTTTGACGAATCCGATCCCACCGGGATACCCCATGAGCACCAACGCCTCGACCCTGCCCCTGCCCTCGGCCCTGCCGCCGCTACAGATCAACCGCAAGCCGCTGTGGATTGCCTTGCTGCTGTTGCTGGCTGGGGCGCTGTATCTACTTCAAACCGTCAGTTGGCGCCAAGGTGCGCTGTGGGTCGTCGGCGCGCTCTTGGGCATCACGCTGTACCACGCCTCTTTCGGCTTCACGCAGGCCTGGCGTGTCTTTGTGTCCGACCGCCGCAGCGCGGGCCTGCGCGCGCAGATGCTCATGCTGGGTGTGGGCGTGCTGCTGTTCTTCCCCTTCCTGGCGGCGGGCACGCTGTTTGGCCAGCCGGTCACGGGTTTTGTGTCTCCGCCCGGCGTGTCGGTGCTGCTGGGCGCGTTTCTCTTTGGCATCGGCATGCAGTTGGGCGGCGGCTGCGCGTCGGGCACCTTGTTCGCGGCGGGGGGCGGCAATACGCGCATGCTGGTCACGCTGCTTTTCTTTATCGTAGGCTCGGTCATCGGCACCGCCAACTACAGTTGGTGGTCCACGCTGCCCGCGTTGGCGCCCACCTCGCTGATCAAGGCCTGGGGCCTGGCGCCCGCGCTGATCGCCAATCTGGCTGTGTTCGCGCTGATCGCCTGGGGCGCAACCGTCCTGGAAAAGCGCCGCCACGGGCATGTGATTTCCTTCGCGTCGCGCACCGCGCGCCCCGCCTCCTTGCTGCAAGGCCCGTGGCCCCTGATCTGGGGCGGCGTGGCGCTGGTCGTGCTGAACTTCGCCACGCTGGCCTTGGCTGGCCGCCCCTGGGGCATCACGTCGGCGTTCGCCCTGTGGGGCGCCAAGACCTTGAATGCCGTCAGCGGTGACGTGGCAAGCTGGGCCTATTGGGCCAAGCAGCCGTCGCTGGTCGCTCCGCTGCGCCAGGACGTCACCACCGTCATGGACATCGGCTTGATGCTGGGCGCGCTGGCCGCGGCCAGCGCCGCGGGCAAGTTTGCCCCGGTGTGGAAGGTTCCGGCGCGCTCGCTGGCGGCTGCGGTCATTGGCGGCCTGCTGCTGGGTTATGGCGCGCGCCTGGCCTTCGGCTGCAATATCGGGGCCTACTTCAGCGGCATCCTGTCGGGTAGCCTGCACGCCTGGCTGTGGCTGCCGGCCGCCTTCGCGGGCAGTGCATTGGGTGTGCGGCTACGCCCCGCCTTCGGCCTGGCGGTCGAAAAAACCCCGCCAGCTTCCGCTTGCTAATGGCCTACTGCTGAAAAACAGTGTTCCACGCTCGGCCCCCTGTTTTCAGGGGGCTTTCTTTTTTGGTCACGGCCGCCTGGTGTATGGTTGCTGCATTTCCGCATCACGGAGAGGAACATGAGTTGGATACTTGGCCGTTACACGGCCTTTTTGTTGACCCTGGCCGGCGCTGCCGTCACCGCCGTCCTGGCTTTCACAAGTTCGCTCTGGTGGCTGTGGGCCGCCGTTCCTCTGGCGATGCTGGGCGCGCTGGGCGTGTATGACCTGATCCAGACCCGCCACGCCATCCGCCGCAACTACCCCGTCATCGGCAACCTGCGTTTCCTCTTTGAGTTCATTCGGCCAGAGATCCGCCAGTATTTCCTGGAAGACGATACGCATGCGGCGCCGTTCTCTCGCGCGCAACGCTCGATCGTTTACCAACGCGCCAAGCGCGAAGTCGACAAGCGTCCGTTCGGCACGCAGGAAGATGTTTATGGCGACCGCTATGAGTGGATCAACCATTCCATGTCGCCCTCGCACATCAACGACACCGATTTTCGCGTGACGGTGGGCGGCCCCGATTGCACGCAGCCCTATTCCATGTCGGCCTTCAATGTGTCGGCCATGAGCTTCGGCGCGCTGTCGGCCAACGCCGTGCTGGCCCTGAACGAAGGCGCGCGCCAGGGCAACTTCGCGCACGACACCGGCGAAGGCGGCATCAGCCGCTACCATCGCCAGCCTGGCGGCGGCCTGGTGTGGAACATCGGCTCGGGCTATTTCGGATGCCGCGACGAACACGGCGCCTTTTCGGAAGAAGCCTTCGTCAAGAATGCCTGTACGCCGCAGGTGAAGATGATTGAAATCAAGCTGTCCCAAGGCGCCAAACCCGGCCATGGCGGCATCTTGCCCGCAAGCAAGGTCACGCTGGAAATCGCGGAGGCGCGCGGCGTCGCGCCTTGGCAAGACTGCAACTCCCCGGCCAGCCATTCGGCCTTTGACACGCCCATCGGGCTGATGAAGTTCGTGGCGCGGTTGCGGGAATTGTCGGGCGGCAAGCCGGTGGGCTTCAAGTTCTGCGTGGGTCACCCGTGGGAATGGTTCGCCATCGTCAAGGCCATGCTGGAAACCGGAATCACGCCGGACTTCATCGTGGTCGATGGCGCGGAAGGCGGCACGGGTGCCGCGCCCGTGGAATTCGTGGACCACGTGGGCACACCACTGCGCGAAGCGCTGCGCCTGGTGCACAACACCCTGATCGGCGTGAACCTGCGCGACCGCATCAAGCTGGGTGCATCGGGCAAGATCATCACCGCGTTCGACATGGCGCGCGTAATGGCCATGGGCGCCGACTGGTGCAATGCCGCGCGCGGCTTCATGTTCGCCATCGGCTGCATTCAGGCGCAGGCTTGCCATACCGGCAAATGCCCCACGGGAGTCACCACGCAAGACCCCTTGCGGCAACGCGCGCTGGTGGTGCCGGACAAGGCCCAGCGCGTGGCCGACTTTCATCGCAATACGCTGCACGCGCTGGCCGAACTTCTGGCCGCCGCCGGCTTGACCCACCCCGGCCAGTTGCGCCCGCATCACATCGCGCGCCGCATCTCGTCGAGCGAAATTCGCCTGCTGTCGGCGTTGTTTCCTGAATTGGCGCCGGGCGAGCTGCTGCGCGGTGAATTCCGCCATCAGGTATTCCGCGTGGGTTGGGCGATGGCGCAAGCCGAGTCGTTCCTGCCCACGCAGGACATCACCACGGCGCTGGCCGAACACCGCGCATAGCGCGCTGGCCCTTGGGGCGGATGGACGACGCGCCGGCTACAACCAGCGCTCGAACATCCGCGAAAAGGTTTCCATGAAGCGGTCGTCGATGCCTCGCTGGCCCCATTCATCCTGAGTGATGGGCACCGAGTCAGCAACGTCGCGCTGGAACAAGGCTTCCATTTCAGCGGCGAATTCCGGCCCCAGCACCACCGCGTTGATCTCGTAGTTCAGGGCAAAGCTGCGCCAATCCATATTGCTGGAGCCCACGGTGGACCACACGCCGTCAACCACCGCCGTCTTGGCATGCAGCAAGGCGTCGCGCCGCTCATAGAGCTTTACGCCGGCATCAAGCAGATCGGTGTAGTGCGAACGCCCTGCATGAAAGACCAGCGACGAATCGCTGAACCCCGGCAGCACCAACACCACGTCCACCCCCCGCCGCGCGGCCGCCGACAGCACGTCGATGAAGGCGGGATCGGGCACAAAGTACGCCATGGTGATGTGGATCGACTTCTGCGCGCTTTCGAACGCGGACATCAAGGTCAGATAAACGGTATAGCCGTCGCTGCGGTCAGGCTGGTTGGCCAGTATGCGCACGGTTGTTGACCCGACGGGCGGCGCCACATAGGTGCCGCCGCCCTTGATGGGTTCGTCGGATTGCGACGCCCACCCCGCCTGGATCACCTGCTCCAGTTGCGCCACCGCCGGCCCTTCAATGCGCAGATGCGTATCGCGCCAGGGCGCGACCTTGGCATCGCCCGTGGCCTTCTGGTCGTCTGCCTTTGCGCCGGACCCGCCGCCCGCGCCTGGGCCGGAACCCGACGCCGAGCCTGGCGACGATTCATAAACACTGCTGACGTTGATGCCGCCTACGTAGCCCACCTTGCCGTCGACCACCAACACCTTGCGATGGTTGCGCTGGTTCGGCGACCAACCCGCGCGTGCGGCTGCCGGATTGACGGGGTTGAACACCGCCACTTGCACGCCCGCATCGCGCAGGTGTTGGAACAAGGCATCGGGCGTCTTGATGGTGCCAACCGCATCCACCATCAACGAAACCTCGGCGCCGCGGTTGCGCGCGGCGATCAGGGCTTCGGCAAAGCGCGCGCCTTCCGCATCGTCGTCAAAGATATAGGTTTCCATGTGCACGTAGCGGCGAGCCTGCGCAATGGATTGCAGCATGGCGCGATACGTACTGGGCCCGTCAGCCAACAGCTTGACGCGGTTGCCGGGCGCTAAAGGCGCGCCGCTGACAGCCTGCTCCACCGCCAGGTGCCTTGCCAGGAAATCATCTTTGGGGGTGTTGGGGTCCGCCGCGATGCCATGCCCGCGGCGGTAGCTTTCACGCGCTGCATCGGCGGACAGGCCGGCCTGCGCCTTGCGCGCCTGGCGCTCCCGCGCATCGGGCACACTGGCGCAACCAGCCGCCATGGCGACGGCGCAAATCAGCCACAGCGCACGCCCCCAACGGCGCGCGCCGGACAAGCTTGCAGGCTTGCCCGGCGCGAATTCTGTCCGGCACAGGGCCGGAGGCGGCCTCATAAGAGAAGCCCGATTTAACGCCGGCCGCTTGCCACCAGGCACCCCAGCACAGCGCCCAACAGCGCTGCCACGCCCACCGACTTCCAGGCGTTTTCATGCACATATTCATCGGCGTAGGCCTTGGCGCGATACGCACGTTCGCGCGCCGCGCCTTCCCAATCGCCCGCATGGTGGCGGGCTTCGGCCAGTTGCTGCTTCAAGCGCGCGCGCGCGGATTCAATTTCGGAGCCCGTGTAGGAAGCCGTCGAGCGCAAGAGATCTTCAGTGCCGGCGACCAGGTCGCGGAAGCTGTCGTTGACCCGATCGCGATGCAGAGCCATCTCGGCGCGTTGGTGCTTTCGATTCATAGTCGCTCCTTGAAAATGTTGGGCCCATGGGGCGTCACCCCGATGGGATGTCGTCCTGTTGACCAGATCTGCATTGTGCCGATCATTCGGCGCCGCCGCTCCAGCTTTCGCAACCAGCCGTAATTCGATATTTCAGCGGCGGGGACGGTCGGATCGGAACTTGCTGGTAAGGACGCAAGAAGCTTGGCCCCGTTTTTCGGCCCGGCTTCGATTTCGTAAAAGTCCATTGCATTCGGCGGCCTGGCGCTTGACACCGCAACCCCCCTCGCCGCCACAATACCCCTCTTGCAATGCGCTTCAACCGCCTCGGAAAAAAGGAATGAACGCATGGTTTCCCCTTCTGCAGTGCTTGCCCACGCCGTCTCCGATTTTTTCGAGTCCGGTTCCCAGGCGCCCAGCCCAGAGCAGATCGAATTGCGCGACGGCCTGCTCGACGACCCCGCTCATATCGACCCCAAGTACCTGTACGACGCGCTGGGCTCCTCGCTGTTCACCGCGATCACCCAACTGCCCGAGTACTACCCCACCCGTTGCGAAGCCGAGATTTTTCAACGCCATGGCCAAGCCATCGCGAGCCACATCGGGCCGGTGCAATCCATGATTGACCTGGGCGCGGGCGATTGCGTCAAGGCCGAGCGCCTGTTCGCCCGCCTGAAGCCTCAGCATTACATTCCGATCGACATTTCGGCCGACTACCTGCAGACCGCCGTCGAACGGCTGCGGCTGTCGTACCCGGAATTGAACGTCACCCCGGTCGGCCAGGATTTTTCGCAAGCGCTGGCCCTGCCGGACGGCATACCCGACGCGCAGCGGCTGTTTTTCTATCCCGGTTCCAGCATTGGCAACCTCAGCCCTGAAGATGCGCACGCCATGCTGCAGCGCATCCGCGCGCAATGTGAGGGCGGCGGCCTGTTGCTGGGGGTGGACCGCGTCAAGCCCAAGCAAGTGCTGGAGCCCGCCTACGACGACGCGTTGCACCTTACCGCCGCGTTCAATCTGAATCTGCTGCGGCATGTCAACACCGTGTTGGATGCCGATTTCGACGTTGCGGACTGGCGCCACCTGGCGCTCTTCAACAGCGCGCGATCGCGCGTGGAGATGCACCTGGAAGCCTTGCGCGACGTATGCGTGAGCTGGCCCGGGGGCGAGCGCGAATTCCGTGCTGGCGAACGCATCCATACCGAAAATTCCTACAAATTCACGCCGCAAGCGTTCGCGGACCTGCTGCAACGCGCCGGCTTTCACGACATTGCCCACTGGTCGGACTCACGCGGCTGGTTTTCGGTTTTCAGCGCCCGCGCCTGACGCGCGCTTTCCCCTCAACGCCACTGGAGGATCGCCATGGAACCTGCCTGCCTGCTGACTCACCCCGCCACCGGACCCTACGCTGGCGGGCAGGCCGGCCAGCACGATCGCTACGACGCCGTGCGTTCTACCAGCACGGCGCTTGCCGCGCCGCTAAGCCCGGAAGATTGCCAGGTGCAATCCATGCCGGACTGTAGCCCCGTCAAATGGCATCTGGCGCACACCACCTGGTTCTTCGAGACTTTTTTACTGACGCACTTCCACCCTGCCTATACCGCCTTCCACCCGCAGTACCGCATGCTGTTCAACTCGTACTACAACGCCATCGGCGCCAAGCATCCGCGCCCCCAGCGCGGCCTGCTGTCGCGGCCGACGCTTGCCGAGGTGCAGCAGTACCG
Organism: Achromobacter sp. JD-1; assembly: GCF_038594925.1. Taxonomy (NCBI): domain Bacteria; kingdom Pseudomonadati; phylum Pseudomonadota; class Betaproteobacteria; order Burkholderiales; family Alcaligenaceae; genus Achromobacter; species Achromobacter sp. JD-1. The sequence continues at coordinate 134,791 of NZ_JBCGCS010000002.1, forward strand.
CCAGCATGTGGACGCCGCCATGCACGACCTGATCTCGCGCTTAGGCGGAAACGACCCGGCCTTCGACGCCTTGCTGGAACTGGGCCTGAACCACGAGCAGCAACATCAGGAACTGATTCTTACCGATGTGAAGCACATGCTGTCCTTCAACCCGCTCAAGCCCGCCTACGTGGCGTCGGGCGCACCGGCGCTGCCGCCCGCAACGCCGGCCGGCTGGACCCGTTATGGCGGCGGCATCACTCGCATCGGCCACGACGGCAAGGGCTTCGGCTTCGACAACGAAGGGCCCGCCCATGAAGTGTTGCTGGCGCCGTTTTATCTGGCCGACCGGCTTGTGACACAACACGAATTCCTGGCGTTCATCCAGGACGGCGGCTACAAGCGGCCCGAGCTGTGGTTGTCCGCCGGCTGGGACCGCGTTTGCGCCGAAGGTTGGCGCGCGCCGCTTTATTGGGAAGGTCAGCGCGACGACTGGCGCGTCTTCACGCTGCGCGGCATGCATGAACTGGAACTGCAGGCGCCAGTCACCCATGTGAGCTACTTCGAAGCCGACGCCTACGCACGCTGGGCGCGCGTACGCCTGCCGCGCGAAGCGGAATGGGAACATGCGGCCCGGCAACTGGCGGACCCCGCCTTCCCTGGCCGCGCCAACATGCTTGAAAACGGGCACCTGGATCCGCGCCCGGCGCCCGCGCGCAATGGCTCGGGCGGCCCCGTCCAACTGTTCGGCGACACCTGGGAATGGACGTCCAGTGCCTACGACGCCTATCCAGGCTACAAGCCTGATGCTGGCGCCGTCGGCGAATACAACGGCAAGTTCATGTGCAACCAGTACGTACTGCGGGGCGGCTCATGCGCCACGCCGCGCGATCACGTCCGCGCGAGCTATCGCAATTTCTTCCCACCCGAAGCCCGCTGGCAGTTTTCGGGAATCCGCCTGGCTCGGGACGTGTGAATCACTTCCTGTTTTTTTGCAGCAAGCCCGCTTGCAAACAAAAAAAGTTTCATGCTAGAATTTCGTTCTTCGTTGATCAGCGCTACTGAATAAAGCAGCGGAATAAAGCTAAAAACTGAAAGGTTAATAGCTGAAAAACCAAAGCTATAGGCAGAGGCAGCACTGAATGACGAACAAGGATTGGCGCATTAGCTCAGCCGGTTAGAGCGACGGAATCATAATCCGCAGGTCCCCTGTTCGAATCAGGGATGCGCCACCAAGATTTAGAAAGGCCCTCACTTCGGTGAGGGCCTTTTGCGTTGCGCGCGCGCCTACAGCGTGCGCAGGGTATCGCGGCGCTTGCCACCCCAGGTTGCGGCCAGGCTTGCGACGAACGCGCCGATCAGCATGGATGCAAACCCCCACAGCGCGAACGCGGCGGCGGCTTTGCGGGCCTGATCGGCCGCTTCCTTGGCTGTTTGCTTGGCCTCTTCGGCCGCCTTCTTGGCGTTGGCGATGGTCTGCTCAACGCGGCGCTGTGCAACGGCGGGATCCTGGCCGGTTTGCGCGGCCACCACCTTGGTCACGTAGTCGCGGTCTTCGGGCGTCATCTCTCCGCGCGCCAGGCTCATGGCGACGATGCGGCCGACTTCCGCGCGGGCCGCGCCACGGTCGCCCGCCGCCTCGGGCCGATCCGAGCGCAACAAGGTATCGGTGAAGTAGTCGGTTGCGCGGTCCATGCCGCCGCCACTGGCGCCCGCCGCCCCGGCCGCCGCCGTTGCCGTGATTGCCGTGCTGGCGCCTGCCGCCACCGAAGCCCCCGCTTTCGCCGCACCGGACGCCAGCGTTGCCAGCGCGGAACCCAGCAGCGCCGCGCTAACGACAGCACTCAAGGCCCACACTAAAAAGCCATGCGCGGTATCGCGGAAATAGATCTCGTCCGAATGCACATCCACCCACTTCGTGCGCAAACGCCCGGCCACGTAGCCACCGATGCCGTAGGAAATGATCTGCGTGAACAACATCCACGCAATGATGCCGATGCCGACGGCAGGCGCCGACATCCCCTCATCGCCCCACGGTGAAACCGATAGAAAGCCCAGGCCGGTTCCCCCCGCAAACAACGCCAGCGAGAGCGCCGCCGCGATCACGGCGCCAGCAAACACCGCCGCCCAAGACACCGCCGATATGGCGGACTCGCGCGGCGGAATGGCGCCGCCGTGGGCCAGGCTTGAAGATGATGCGTTTTCCATGGTGATTCCTTGTTCATTGTTTTGTGACGTGGGCGGGCGCAATACCGAAGGGGCAATCCCGAACGGCACCGCAACCCCAAGCCCGGCGTCAATGCCAGAAAAGCGCCAGCAGGATGATGATGGGAATGGGCACGCCGAGCAGCCACAACAGAATGGAACGCATGTGACAGTCTCCTTTTTAGGTTTTCGAACCACGCAAACCGGCAATCAAGCCAGATCTATCGTTCCCGGCAAACGGGGATCCGGCGCCGGCGGCGTCGGATCAACAAGCGGCGGGTCGTCGGGCGGTTGATTGGGGTCCGGCAGCGGATCATCGGGCGGCAGATTGCCGGGCAATGACGGATCGTCCGGCGGCAGATCGTCCGGCAGGCCGGGCTCTCGATGCGGGATTTGGGACATGGCTTGTTCTCCTCTGGCGGCGCCAAGCGCGCCGCCACCGCTACAGCAATTGCCGTGCCCACCCAAGCCCCGGCATGGCCGCCCCAGCAAAAAGCCCTCTTGCGAGGGCTTGTTCGTAAAACGCGGGCGACCGGGCAGGGTCAGGGCTTGAGCTTGCCGTCTTTGGCCACCACCAAGCCATTTTTTTCACCGGCGCCCAGAAATTCCACGACGGCGGCCTTGCCTGCAGCCGATGCTTCATCCTGGCTGCCGTAGCGCTTTTCAGAATAATTGGTGCTGTGCACATTGCCGCTTTCGGGATCAAGCAAGGTAATGATCCACGCAAACTCTCCCGGCAAGAGTTGCCTGACTTGAAGGGTGGCACGCGTGCCGGGGCGCAATTTCTGCGTCATGTTTCGGATTTTCCGTGGAGATATGCGCCCATCGTAGCGCAATCGGACTTGCCTTAAACGCGCTTTCGCACGCTGTTTGAAATGTTGCGCGCGCACATGGATTCATGCTGCAGGGCGCGCGGCAAAAACACCACACCGCCACATTTGTGCCAGGAAAACCCTAGGGACAACTCTGCGAATACAGGCGCACAATCAGTACACACATCTAGACCGCGCAACGCGGCGCCGAATCCCTTTAATCAGGCGAGGACGGAGACAACATGACTTACGTAGCAGTGGTAATCAGCTGTTTGATGGTTATGGGTATCGTCGGATTGGTGATTCAAACGATTCGAAGCGCGGGGCCAGAGCCCTGGCTGAAGATATCGGCGGCGATTGTCAGTTCAACCTTTGCGTCGCTGTTATTGATTCCGCTGGGCTATGCGGTCGCGCTGTCCATGCTGATCGACTGATAGTTCTGCCCCAGCGTTTTAGCCGCCCCGGGCTAATCGCCCCGGGCGGATTTGGTTCTTGTGGCCACCCAACACAGCAAGGAACCGGCGGTGACCATGGCCACGCCTTGCCAGAATGAAGCCGTCAAGCGGGTAGATAGCCATATGGCGGCAAAGAAGGTGGAAAGCACCGGGGTGAAATAGGACGCCGTCGCCAGCAAAGTCAGGTTGCCCTTCAGTAGGCCCACGTTCCACAGCGCATAACCGGCTGCCATCGCACCGCCGGTCAGGCATAGCTCCAGCGTGGCCGGGCCGGTAAACGTCAATGGCGGTTCAGCGCTGAAAAAATACTTTGCCCACAACGCCGCCGCGGTCAGCATGAAAAATAAAGCCACGCCGTTTTTTCCATCGGCGAATCGCTTGGTCACATTGCAATATACGGCCCAGATAATGGCGCCGCCGAATGCCAATCCGTAGCTGAGAGGATTACTGGATATGTTTGCGACGGTGCGTTCCCAGGACAGGCCCGATCCGCCCACGACCCAGGCAATGCCGCATACCGACAGCGCTATTCCCGGCAACACCCAGGCGTTGGCGCGCTGGCCGTTGAACACGATGGCCAACAACACAGTCAGGCAGGGCCACAGGTAATTGACGATGCCCAGCTCGATGGCCTGCTCCCGGTCGATGGCAAAGCCCAGCGACAGCGACAGACAGATTTCGTAAGTGACAAACAGCAGGCTGCCCACCATGAGATAACGACGCGGGAAACTCCGCAACGCCGGAAACCCGAGCAGACACACAAGGAATACCGAACCTACCGTATAAATGAGCGCGGCGCCGCCGATGGCGCCAAAACTCTCGCTGATGCCGCGAATCAGTCCAACGACCGTGCCCCAAAGCAGGATCGCCAGCAGACCACAGAGAGTGGCCGCATGCCGGCCGGAAAAAGATCGCATGAACGTGTTCGCTTATTGGCTTGATGCCCGCCCTGGCGCGGCAACAGGCGGGCAGTGTAGCGAAAACCTATCGTTATCGTAGTGACCAGCCTTGGTATCGAGGCGTCCGCGCAGGGAAACGCGACAGACCCACTGAAACATCAATCAAGAGGGAGTATCAGCCGCATGGCCATTTCCATACGTAGATTGAGCGATGTGCTTGCCAGCACGGAATCGGGCAGGCTGTACCGGATAGAGGTTTTCTTGCAGGCGAACGACCGGGGTCCGTCCAGCCCTGTGCCGCTGGCGGACTCCCGCTACATTCTCAGAACGTCGGACGGAGAAGGCGTGATCGCCCTGGGCGAACGGCGATATCGCTTGACCTCTGGCGAGGTCCTGACGGCGCTTGCGCCTCAGCAAGCACCGCAGCCCGATACGTGAACACGGTAGTACGCGCCATCACACGTCCGACGCCACCCGCCGCTTGCCTTCCGCCTTGGCCTTGTACAGCGCGACGTCGGCGCGCTCCAGCAATTGCAGCATCGTGATGCCAGAGTCGGGATACACGGCAATGCCGACACTTGCCGATACGGCCACGCGAATTCCTGGATAGGGTAGCGACAGGCTGTCCACCAAGGCCTCGGCCACCGGCTGCGCCTGCGCTTGGCCCACGCCCATCAACAGCACGGCGAATTCGTCGCCACCCAAGCGGGCCGCGACGTCAGACACGCGGATGGCCCGCGCCATCCTGTCCGCGGCTTCCTTCAGCACGGTGTCGCCCGCGGCATGACCATGCAGATCGTTGACCGCCTTGAATCCGTCCAGATCAATGGCAAGGATGGCGAAGGAATCGCCACTGCGCTGCGCCATGGACAGTTCGCGCAGGACAAGTTCTCCGAACAGCACGCGGTTGCACAAACCGGTCAAGGGATCGTAGTGCGCCAGGTGCTGGGCATGCGCCAGCATGCGCGACGCCTGCAACAACGCGGTGCCCACTTCTTCGGCCTCTTTGACGCTGGTGCCGGCCAGCTCAACGGTGCGCCCTTCACCGAGCGCCAGCGCCGGCCCCACCAGCCCTTGCACCGCCGAGGTCAGCCGGTTGGCCAGGCGCAAGGCCAGCCACAGGCCCAGGCCGAACGCAATCAAGGTGCCCAGCGCCACCCAGCCGATGGAGCGGTACAGGTTCGTCGTCACCAGGCTGATGGGCGCCCCGGCGGCAACCGTCCACCCTGACAACGCCGAGCGGCTGAATGCCGTATAGACGGGCGTGCCCTCTTTGGTGACCGATTCAAAAGCGCCTTCGCTTTCCCGCTGTATCGCCTGCACCAAGGAAGGCACGGCCTTTTGCCCGACAAACCGTGAGCTGTCGCCGGTGCGGGCGATGATGGTGCCGGATTCGTCCAGCACAGCCGCCACCCAGCCTTCCGGCAAGGCGTGCCGGCCCAGCGCGCTGCCGATGCGGTCCGGAGACAAGCCCACATTCAAGCTGTAGATGACGCTATCGCCGCGCACCACGGGCACGCCCATGGCAATGGTCGGCCGTTTGGTGACCCCGCCCATGAACAAGCCCGTCAGCACTGGCTGCCGTGTAATGAACACTTGGCGCAGGGCTTGTGGCGCACCGCTGCGCGGCAACGCTGATCCATAGGGAACCAAGGTGTTGATGATCTGACGCCCTTCCCCATCAGTGAGGACATAGCTGTCCACGATCTGGAAGCGCACGGAATCCCGGGCGCGCTGATGGAAGCTGGCCAGATCGCCGCTCAGCAGGTCTGGCGACGATGCCAGCATCTGAACCCCGGCTTCAACGCCAGTAAGCTCGCGGTCAAGCACAGAGGTCAGGTTGCGTGCCAGGAAAACCGTGTCGCGGAAAATCCGATCTTTCTGGACAACGTAGCTTTCGTACACCGCGATCGACGCCACGACCAGCGCGGGAGAAATACAGGCGAACACCAGGATGAGCAAACCGGTCCGCATGGAATACCGGTGTTGAGGACGCGCCCTCACGCCAGGCAGGCTTTCGCCGTCAGCCATCGCTTTCCCCCTTGGACCCATGCGCCTCCCGATACGTCCTGCCCCGGTGATGCCTCCGGGCGGGATGAAATTCAGAAATTATTGCAGAACCCCGCAACCGCACAATCCATGCACAGACGCCTTTTGCAGGCGCTATCGCGCCTTTCGGCGGGCTGTATCGCGTCCCCAATTTACTCCGAAATCAGCGGCCGGACGACAATTTCATCGCACACGCCTCGCCGCCGAAACGCACGAAGACGCCAAATTGCTACTATCCGCGGCATGAAGAACCCGTCCCTGAAAAAAACCGTCGCCGGACCGTTGGATGCGGCCGACAGGACCGTGCTGATCTATGGCGCCATCGCCGCCCTGCTTGGCGTATGCCTGCACGAACTGATGGCGCATCGAGCGTGGCCTTGGGGCAGACCCTTTGCCCTGTACTTCCTGCTGCAGTGGTTGGCGTTGACGCCGCTTGCCGGCGCCCTGCTGTCGGGCATGCAAAGCACCCGGCGCTGGCTGGCCGCGCTGTTCATTTATGGCCTGCTGCTGCCGGCCGTCACGGCCTATGGCCTGACGGCGGCCTATGGCGCGCTGCCCAACGAACGCGGAGGATGGCTAAGCCGCGGCGATGCCGCGATGCCATTGCTGTTGACCGGCATCGCCGGGTTTGTGCTGCTGCCGCTGGTGCAGGCGCTGAACACACGCCGGGCACAGTGGAATTACCCCGCCGTGTTCCGTGCGGCGTGGCGCAACACCGTCCATCTGGGCCTGAGCCTGTGCCTGGCGTCGTGCGTCTGCCTGTTGCTGGCGGCGGCGGGCGCCATGTTCGACATGATTGGGATCCGGCTTGTCCGCAGGCTTGTTGAAGACGCGACATTCCGCCTTGCCGTCTGGCCGATGATCCTGGCCGCCTGCCTCGTCGGCGTGCGCCGCCGCCCCGCGCTGACGGACACGCTGCAGCGATCCTGGCTGACGTTGAATGCTTGGCTGCTGCCGCTGGTCACGCTGGTGGGCTTGGCCTTCACCGTTGCATTGGCGGCGCGGCTGGCGTTGGACTTGCAGGCGGTGCAGTTATCCGCGGGCGCGCTGATTGCGTTTTCGCTGGTATGGATCAAGCTGATCAACGCCGCCTGGCAAGACAGCCCGAATGCCGCCCCGTTCGGCCCGCGCCTGCGTCGGGCCCTGCGCTGGGCAATGGTGTGCCTGTTGCCCCTGGCGGCCGTCGCGCTGTACGGCGCGGTGGTCCGCGTGGATCAGTACGGCTGGACAGTGCTGCGCGCCTGGGGCGTGGGCAGCGGCGTGGTACTGGTGCTGTATGGCGCCGGCTATGCCTGGGCGGCCTTGCGGCCCAGGCATGACCATGCAGCGCTGGCGGCCACCAATCTGGCCGCCGCCTTCGCCATACTGGCGCTGCTGTTGGCGTTCAACACGCCGCTTGCCAACCCCATGCGGCTGACCGCTGAAAGCCAGTTTCAACGCCTGGTCGACGGGCGCAAAGACCCCCAGGATTTCAGTTTTTACGCCATGGGAAAAGACTACGGACGATGGGGGCAAGACGCGCTGCGGCGCCTGGCCGATGGCGCCGCCAATGCGCGGGATCCCCGGATTGCCGTGGCCGCGGCTGAAACCCTGAAGGGCAGCTATTTCAACTGGGACGAGTCGCGGAACGACGCAGAGGATCCGCCGCCCGTCAGCCCGCCGCCGCTGGCAAGCACGCCTGCCGGACATGACGTTCCCGTGGCATGGTGGCGCCTTCTGCGGGCCGAATTTCCCAATGAGGCACGGGGGTGCGCCATATCGGCAGATGCGCAGGCGGACGCGCCGACAGACCCGCCAGCCGATGCAGCACCGCCCACGCAACGCTGCCAGGTGATCTTCGCTGACCTGACAGGCGACGACCAGGACGAACTCATCCTGTACGTGGCGCCGCAACGCAGTGGCGCACACCGAACGCGTGAATGGTTCATTGCGTTTACGCCGGCCGCCGGCGGCCAATGGCGCCACCTGGGCTATCTGCGCGCAGAAAGTTTCCAGCAGCCCATGGACGACATGACGGGCGTGGACGACATCGGGGAAGCCTTGCGGCAAGGGCTGGTGCGGACGCAGCCGCGCACTGAACGCGATCTGGTCATCGGCGACCAGTTGCTGCGCCTGCGCTGATCCAGCGCAGGCGCGCAGGCCCCGGCATCGTTATTTGCGCGACGCTGGGGGCGCTTCCTTCTGCTCGATCATGCCGTCGGAAGTCTGCGAGAAAAGATCCCAGCTCGCCATGAACAGCGCGGCGATCAGCGGCCCGATCACAAAGCCGTTCAGGCCGAATAGCGCCATGCCGCCCAGCGTGGAAATCAGAATCACGTAGTCGGGCATCTTGGTGTCCTTGCCCACCAGGATCGGGCGCAGCACGTTGTCGACCATGCCGATGACCAGCACGCCAAACGCGATCAGCACCGCGCCCTTGACCACGGCGCCCGTCAGCAGGAAGTAGACCGCGACAGGCACCCAGATCAGGCCGGCCCCCACGGCAGGCAGCAGCGACAGGAAGCCCATGATCACGCCCCACAACAGCGCCCCCTGGATCGACAAGATCGAAAAGATGATGCCGCCCAGTGCACCCTGCACCGCCGCCACCGCGACGTTGCCCTTCACGGTGGCCCGCACAACGGTGGTGAACTTGCGAAACAGATGCTGCTTGTGCCCATCGCTCAAGGGCATCGCGCGCTTGATACGAGCCGACAGTTCGGGCCCGTCACGCAGCAGGAAAAACAGCAGATACAGCATGATGCCGAAGCTGATCATGAACTGGAACGTGTCTTGCCCGATGCTTAACGCCTGCGTCGCCAGGAACTGACTGGCCTGCATCGCCCCCGCGCTGAGCTTTTCCTGAAGGCTGGGAATGTCGGCCAGGTCGAACCGCGCCAGCACATCATGCACCGACGGCGGCAAGGCCGCCATCGCCTGCTGAAAATACAGACCGAAATTCAGTTCGCCCGACTTGATGCTTTGGTACAGGTTTGCACCTTCGCGCACCAGCGATCCACTGATCAGCACCAACGGCAGAATGACCAGCAGCAATACCCCCAGCAAGGTGATCAGCGCGGCCAGATTACGCCGCCCCCCCATGCGCTTGGCCAGTCGGCGCTGCAAGGGTCCAAAGATGATGGCAAGAATGGCGCCCCAAAAAACAGCGCCATAGAAAGGCCACAAAAGCCAGCCGAACGCGATGGAGACCACCACGAGCAGGAGCAGAAAGGTTCTGAAGTGCAAGCTGGAGGATTGGCTCATATTTCGTTCCAGGCACGGCAAACGCCGCGAGACCCGCATTGTACTTAGCCTGTTCGCGCGCGCCGGTTCAGGCTCCACCACCCGCGGCAAGCAGGATGGTCTGTCGCGCTTGTGCAAGCTCGTCCGCCTGTGCATTCAGGCCCTGCAAGCGCAGATTCAATTCGTGTTGCAGCGTGGGCGTGGCGACACGCGTCTGACCGTCAACCAACTGTATTTCTTCGGCATTGGCCGACACCAGGTCCGCGATACCCAGGGCATCGCGTGCCACCGAGTCCATGCTTGAGGCTGCCCGCATGAGTTCAAGGGCGGGCCCGGAGACAGATTCGTCATACACGCCATCGTAGACAGGCGCCAGATCAGCCGGCAATTGCAGTTCTGCCCGCGCCTTGTCCGCTGTTTCACGCGCCTCCTGCAGCTTGGCCGCGCTTTCCGCGAGCGTTTTGCGCGCGGCTTCAAAACCGGACTTGCGCTCGACGATGTCACCCACCGAACGAATCGTCTCAAGCGCCAGCACGTCGCGCATCGCACGGGCCGACTCGGCCATTTCCTGCTGGAAATCGGTAATGACTTCGTAGGCATCGGCGTAGTCGCCCAGCGCCTCTTTTTCGACCTTGCTCAACGCGGCAATCGGCAGCAGCACATTGCTGTTCATCCGCGCTTGGAGCAACTGGATGAATGCCGCGCGCTCTTGCGGTTCTTTGTTGACGCAGGCCGTCACGAACAGCATCGAAGCCATCGCCAGCCCCGTCAGGCTGGCTCGCCACAGTGACATGCGTATCCTCCAGCGGGTTGATGAACCGGTTGGCGCCCGCCCCCGTCAATAGCGGACGCCAGTGCGCAGATTATCCCGAAGCGTCCGAGTAGGACCGCCCTCGGGCGGATTTTGTTGCGATCGAAGCGAGTTGACACAGGGCGGGTCTTGTTTCGCCTTGTTCAAGGCGGCAGCGGATACCTCATGGCGCAGCGCCGCCGCGGGTCAAAGCCCGCGTCGGCCTCCGCCTGGACGCGCCGCTGTAGGCCGGGCGAATACGGCGGTGCGAGTTCGCGGAAACCGAGCCGTCGGTAAAACGGCCCATTCCAGGGCAATTCGCGATCTGTGGTCAGGACGACGGCCCCGTAGCGCCCAGCCGCCCGCGCGTGGCCCAGCACCGCCTGCATCAAGCCTCGACCCAAGCCCCGCCCCTGCGAGGGCAAGGCCACCGACATTTCAACCAGGAACAGATCCCCATCCATGGGCTGAGCCAGCGCAAAACCGCATACCTGCCCGTCATCACGCAGCGCCACCCACAGCAGGCCGGCGGCGTGGGCCGCAACCAGGTCCGCCAACGGCAGCGGGTCCCCGTCGGCGGCCCACGCCATCGGGGTGCCGTGAAAACGTTGCGCGGCGGAGCGTTCGACATCGGCCAGGCAGGCCAGGTCGCAAGGTTGGGCGGGGCGGATCATCAGGGTCGAAAGTATGCCCTATGGCATGCCCGATTTCGAATGGGCTTCGCCCTTATTCCTATCCTTTAAAATGCCGGATTCCGGCCCCGGCCGCTCGCAACCCCACACGGCTTTGCCCATGACTCAACACGCCACTTCCGCCCCCTGGGGATTCACTCAGCCTGATTGCCGCGGCGCGGCCGCCCTGCTGTTCTTCATGAACGACCTGGCGCGCGTTGTGAATCAATACCTGGGACAGGGCCAATTGTCGGACGAGGCCCTGGCCGACGCTCAAAAGGCGGTTGATGCCTTGCTTGCGCGCTACGTCGAGATTGAAGCCGCGCCGGATGCGTTCAATGATGAACACATTGGTCTGGCGCTGGAAACCGAGCGCCAGCCGGACGGATCCATGGGCGCGCAGGTGGCATTGCGGATGTCCCCCCAACTCGAAGGCCTGATCATCGAGGCCCAGCGCCAAGCCCGCTCGGCAGAGCACTAAGCAGAACGGCGGCCTTGCCACCTGCTTATAAAAAACACTTGCGGCCGCTTTTCGTTTGCGATACTATCGACAGCTAATGTTTTCTGCGCCCCCATATTTCCCAGAATAAATAGGCCGGAAACATTCAAAAAGTTGATCCAAAAAGCTGGCTTGATTCTGGTGAACCGGATTCACCGCGCCGCAACAAGCGCGCTACGCCAGCAGCCTGCCAACTACCCGGAATTTCGATCCGGTTTGCGAAAACCCATAACGCGAAAACGCAAATCGTCGGCCCTCCGCCTGGAAAGCACGGCAACAGCCAAGCACCTCTTCACCATCCCGCCAGTCCGGTTTGGAATGAAGTTTAAAAACGAGCAACAAAACACGTTGCAGCCCAAGTCGTAACCACGACGGCAGCCGCACAGAAACCGCCAGAGCCAACCCACTCTGAGCGACCCCTCGGGCCTGAAGGCCGCCTGCTACCGCACGCACGCCACTTAAGCCCGAACCCGATACCGTCCTGGACTGACTGATGGCATCGGCTGCACCACCCCGTTACGCGCGCACGCAAAAAACATGAGAATGCGCAAACTGACGGCAACACTTATGCGTTAGTGTCATGCTTGGCCTGTCTGAAAAACCCGGTGACAGGCAACCGCGAGGACGCGAGGCGCTTTTGGTACGTCCGCCCTTCGCAGCATGCGCAACACGCAGCTTTTCTAATAACTAGAACTTAAGAGAACACACACCATGAATACTCGTTTCACCACCTCGGACCTGATCCGCCGCCCCGCTCACACGACGCTGGACAACACCCCGATCCATATCGGCGACATCGTTCATCTGCAACCGGCCAACGGCCCGGCCATCCGTGCAACGGTCATTTTCAACGCGCCGATCAACGGCACGACCACCTACACGACGGAAGTCGTGGCTTGCGGCAATACCTCGCAGAAGGCCCCCGGCCAGCGGATCCGTTTCCGCCACGAACATGTGCATCGCATCGAATCGGTGCGCAACGCTTCGTACTGAGCCCATCGGCGCCTGGCGCCGATTTCGCTTGAAGCCTCGCCGCGCCTGGTGCGCGGCGATTTCATTTTGACGTGATAAAGTCGCTCGCAACGCAGCCTTGGCCATCTCACCATGCAGAACAACCGACTCGCGGTACGCATCTGGGACCTTCCCACCCGACTCTTTCACTGGGCACTTGTCGTCTGTATCGTCGGCGCGTTCGTCAGCGTCAAGCTGGGCGGCCTGTATATGGACTGGCACGTGCGCTTTGGCTGTACGGCGTTGGGGCTGATCATCTTCCGCCTCTTGTGGGGCATCGTCGGCCCGCGCTACGCCCGCTTCGCCACCTTCGTGCGCGGCCCGGGCGCGGTGGCCAAATACCTCAAGGGCGCCGCCGCGCCCGCCGGCCACAATCCGCTGGGCGCACTGTCGGTATTGGCGCTGCTGCTGGCCGTCGGTTTTCAAGCCGTCAGCGGCCTGTTCACCACCGACGACATCATGACGCAAGGACCGCTGTTCGGTTATGTCAGCGCGGCCACCTCCGGGGCGCTGACCTCGTGGCACAAGCTGAACGAATGGGTCATCATCGCCCTGATCGCACTGCACCTTCTGGCAGTCGCCTGGTACGCCCTGGTGCGCCGCAAGCGCCTGGTGCGGGCCATCATCACGGGCGATGTCGACGCCAAGGACCTGCCCGCCGGCACCCCGCCCGCGCAGGACGGCATCGCCGTGTGGTTGCGCGCCCTGCTGCTGGGCGCCTGCGTAACGGGCCTGGTGTTGTGGATACGGTCAATCGAAGTCGTCGCCGACATGTCTTTTTCGTAATCCGCCACGCACCGATACGGCAGGCCAAGAACAAAAAAGCCCTTCGAACCATCGAAGGGCTTTTACGTGGCAAGTATCAATGCCGCCCGCGGACGGCAGGACCTTACTTCTTCTTGCGGTAGGAGTCGTGACAGGACTTGCAGCTGGCGCCCACGTCGCCGAAGGCAGCCCGCAGCTTGTCGAGATCGCCGGAATCAGCGGCGGCCGACAACTTCACGATATTGTCCTGGAAGGCTTGCTGCTTTTGCTTGAAGCCCGCGGCATCGCTCCAGATTTCGGGGCGCGCGTCGCCGCCTTCCGTACCCGGCCCGAAAGCCGCCCAGGGCAGCGCCGACAAGGTCTTCAAGACCTCGACGTTGGCCTTGATCTGCGCAGCATCGTACGGCGCCTGCCCCTTGACCACCGGCGCCATGCGACCAAAGTGCGAGGCCATCAGCGTCAGTGCCGACTGGCGGTACTTGACGGCGTCTTCAGGCTTGGCGAACTGCGCCGAGGCGGTCGTCGCGAGCAACGGCGCCACGGTCATACAGGCCAACGCGGCAAGCGTGGACAACTTTTGCATTGCAATCTCCCGTAAGTGCAACAAGAATGCCGCGCGCATGACGCGCGCGGCATGGCGACTATACCGCCCGGGCCAGCTTCGCGGCCAGCCCGATGTATGACCGAGGTGTCATTGCCAACAGGCGCGCCTTGGGCTCTTCCGGCAGCGCCAGACCCTGGATGAACTCGCGCAGGGCTTCTTCGGTGATGCCCTTGCCACGGGTCAAGGCCTTGAGTTGCTCGTAGGGCTGCGGCAGGCCGTAGCGGCGCATCACGGTTTGCACCGGTTCTGCCAGCACTTCCCAGCAAGCGTCGATGTCGGCATCGATAGCGGCCGTGTTCACTTCCAGCTTGCCCAGGCCGCGCATGCAGGCATCCCACGCTACCAGGCAATAGCCCAGACCCACGCCCAGGTTGCGCAGCACGGTGGAGTCGGTCAGGTCACGCTGCCAGCGGGAGATCGGCAGCTTGTCGGCCAGGTGGCGCAGCACGGCGTTGGCCAGGCCCAGGTTGCCTTCGGAGTTTTCGAAGTCGATAGGGTTGACCTTGTGCGGCATGGTGGACGAACCGACCTCGCCTTCCTTCAGGCGCTGTTTGAAGTAGCCCAGCGCCACGTAGCCCCAGATGTCGCGGTCCAGGTCGAGCACGATGATGTTGGCGCGCGTGATGGCGTCAAACAGGGCCGACATCCAGTCATGCGGTTCGATCTGGATGGTGTGGCGGTTCTGGATCAGGCCCAGGCCGGCCAGCACGCGCTGGCTGAAGGCGGGCCAATCGATTTCCGGATAAGCCGACAGGTGGGCGTTGTAGTTGCCGGTGGCGCCATTCAGCTTGGCCAGCGGCTCAACGGCCTCGACGGCGGCAATGGCGCGGTTCAGGCGCGCGGCCACGTTGGCGAATTCCTTGCCCAGCGTGGTGGGACTGGCCGGCTGGCCGTGCGTGCGCGACAGCATCGGCTGATCAGCCTGGGCTACCGCCATGTCGTTCAGCTTGGCAGCCAATTCGCGCAGGCGCGGCACCACGACCTGATCACGAGCGCGCGACAGCATCAGTGCGTGCGAAGTGTTGTTGATGTCTTCGGACGTGCAGGCGAAGTGGATGAATTCGGCGGCGCGGGCCAGCTCGGCATCATCAGCCACTTTTTCCTTCAACCAGTATTCGACAGCCTTCACATCATGGTTGGTAACGCGCTCGATATCCTTGATGCGACCGGCATCGGATTCCGAGAAATCCTGCACCAACTGCTGCAGACGCTGGCGGGCGGCCGGGGAAAAGCTGGGCAGCTCAGGCAGGCCGGCGTCAGACAAGGCGACCAGCCAGGCCACCTCGACTTCCACGCGGTGCGCCATGAAGCCGGCTTCGGACAGCAGACCGCGCAGCGCGTCGCTCCGGGAAGCGTAACGGCCATCCAATGGCGAAAGGGCATTAAGTTGGCTTAACTGATCGGCGATTTGCATGGTCTGGGGAAGAAATGGCTACGGATGGGAAAACCCGGCGATTTTATCATCCGAGGGCGCGCAACATTGTGGCAAACTGGCGAAGATTCCGGCCCGCGGACGGCGCGACCGTCATACGGCCTGCTATACTTCGGCCGCTTTTCGACTCCGCTTGTGACTCCATGAAACTGATCGGCTCGCTAACCAGTCCATACGTACGCAAAGTGCGTATCGTCATGGCCGAGAAAAAGCTGGACTACCGGCTTGAACTCGAAAACGTCTGGTCCGCCGACACGCAGATCCAAACGTACAACCCGCTGGGCAAGGTTCCGTGCCTGGTCATGGAAGATGGCGGCGCGCTGTTTGATTCGCGCGTCATCGTCGAGTACGTGGACACCTTGTCGCCCGTTGCCCGCCTGATTCCGCAGCAGGGGCGCGATCGTGCCGCCGTCAAATGCTGGGAGGCCATCGCCGATGGCGTCCTGGACGCCTGTGTGGCCATCGTCAAGGAAAACCAGCGCCCCGAGGCGCAGCGCAGCCCGGAATGGATCGAACGCCAATACGGCAAGATCCACGCCAGCCTGGACGCCATGAACAAAAGCCTGGGCGACAACGCCCATTGCATGGGCATCAACTACAGCCTGGCCGACATTGCCGTCGGTTGCGCGCTGGGCTACCTGGACCTGCGCTTTGCCGCGTTGGACTGGCGCACCAACCACCTGAACCTGGCCCGCTTGCACGACAAACTGGCGCAGCGGCAGTCGTTCATCGACACCCTGCCCCAAACCGCGTAAAGCGCGCCTGCCTGTCCATCAGGCATGGGCACTTGACGACCGGCCGCCATGCGCGGCCGGTTTGCATTGCGGCAGCGGCATAGCAAGCCGCCGCCGACCACCTGCCCCTATTCGCCCCTATTGCCCCGCAAAGGTCTGCCAGGCCTTGAACAGCATGTACGCCGCCAAAGCGAACAACAGACACGCGAACACCCGCTTCAAGGTCTGCACCGGCAGGCGGTGCGCCATCCGTGCGCCCAGCGGTGCGGTCAGCACGCTGGTGCACACCAACGCCAGCAAGGCCGGCCAATAGATATAGCCCAGCATGCCAGGACGCGATGCGCCCTCATTCAGGCCCGACACCACATAGCCCACGCTGTTGGCCAGCGCAATGGGAAAGCCCAGCGCAGCCGACGTCGACACCGCGTTGTGCAGGGCCACGTTGCACCAGACCATGAATGGCACCGACAGGAATCCGCCGCCCGCGCCCACCAGCCCCGACAGGAAACCGATACCCGCCCCCGCCGCGCTGGTGCCCACCACCCCCGGCATCTGGCGAGCCGGCTTGGGTTTCTTGTTGCGCAGCATGCTCCAGCCTGAATAGCCCACAAACAGCGCGAAGAACAGGGACAGCCACAAAGTGTTAAGGGCGGCGAACACCGCGCCGCCCGACACCAGGCCGCCAATGATGATGCCCGGCGCCATGGCCCATACGATGTTCCATTTGATCGTGCCGCGCTGCTGATGGGCCCGCACGCTGGAAATCGACGTGAACAGGATGGACGTCATCGACGTGGCGATGGCTGCGTGCACCACAAGCTCGGGCGGCATGCCCTGCCAAGAGAACAACATTGTCAACAGCGGCACCAGCAGCATCCCACCGCCGATTCCCAGCAGCCCCGCCGCGAAGCCGGCCAACGCGCCCAGCACCAGCAGGCAAATCACCATCGAAACATCCACAACCCTCTCCTCTCGTTTTGAATTCTTAGGTTCATGAACAAGGCCCCGCGGGCGTCGCACCCACGGGGCCCTGCTTGATCGCATGCGCGCCGATTCGAGGCGCGCGCTACAGAATGATGCCGCCGCCCAGGCAAACGTCGCCATCGTAAAGCACGGCCGACTGGCCAGGCGTCACGGCCCACTGGGGCTCGGCGAAATCCAGGGCGAAGGTGTCGCCATCAGCCTTGTCCAGACGGCAGGCCGCATCCGCCTGGCGGTAGCGCGTCTTGGCGCCATAGCCCGCGATCTCGGGCGGATGGCCCGCCACCCAACTGGCGTCCTGCGCCTGCAATTGGCTGGACAGCAGCCAGGGGTGATCATGCCCTTGCACCACGTACAGGATATTGCGCTCCAGGTCCTTGCGCGCCACATACCAGGCTTCGGCCGTGCCGTCTTCGCGCTGGCGCCCCTTCACGCCGCCCACGCCCAGGCCCTTGCGCTGACCCAAGGTGTAAAACGACAGGCCTTCGTGGCGCCCCACCTGCTGGCCTTCCGGCGTCAGGATAGGACCCGGCTCGGTAGGCAGGTAGCGGTTCAGAAATTCGCGGAACGGACGCTCGCCAATGAAGCAGATACCGGTGGAATCCTTCTTGGCGGCATTGTGCAGACCGATCTCGTGCGCAATGCGCCGCACTTCGGTCTTGTGGATCTCGCCCAGCGGGAACAGCGTGCGCGACAACTGGGCCTGGTTCAGGCGATGCAGGAAATAGCTTTGGTCCTTGGAGGCGTCCAGCGCCTTGAGCAACTGGAATCGCGTGCCGCCGCCCGCCGCCGGCACTTCGCGCACCCGCGCGTAGTGGCCCGTGGCGATGTGCTCGGCGCCCAGCGCCATGGCGTGGTCAAGGAACGCCTTGAACTTGATCTCGGCATTGCACAGCACGTCGGGGTTGGGCGTGCGGCCGGCCGAATATTCGCGCAGGAATTCCGCGAAAACGCGGTCTTTGTATTCGGCGGCAAAGTTGACGAATTCGAACTCCACGCCAACCAGGTCGGCAACGCTGGCGGCGTCCAACAGGTCTTGGCGGGTTGAGCAGTATTCGGAATCGTCGTCGTCTTCCCAGTTCTTCATGAACAGACCGACGACGTCATAGCCTTGTTGCTTGAGCAACCAGGCGGTGACCGAAGAATCGACCCCGCCCGACATGCCCACGACCACGCGGCCTTTCTTGGTGGATATTTGACTCATGATGCGGCTATTTTAGTTCGGACACGGCGTCTTCCCGGGGCTGCGGCTCGGCCGCCCGGGAGACTTCCATCAACCAGGCGCGAAACGCCTGCAAGGTGGGCAGGTTGGCTTTCTGCTCGGGATAGCACAGGTAATAGCCCATGCGCGCGCGGATCGGCAGCTTCATGGCCACGGCCAGCTTGCCGTCGCGCAGTTCGTCTTCAATCAGGCAACGCGGGATCAGCGCCACGCCGAAACCGGCGGCGGCCGCCTGAGACAGCAGCGCGTATTGGTCAAAGCGCGCCCCTTCCAGGCTGCGCCGGCTATCGCAGCCGGCCTGCTCGAACCAATCGCGCCAGCCTTCCAGCGCCGACGTATGGTGCAGCAGCGGATAGGCCAGCAAGGCTTCGGGCGAGGGGCAGCCGCCCGGGATCAGGCGGGGGCTGCACACCGGCACGATGTCGCGGCCCACGATGTAGTCGGCGCCACTGCCTGGCCACAGGCCTTCGCCAAAGCGCACGGCGGCATCCAGCTCAGGCGTGGAAAAATCATAGCCCTGGCGGTGCGGCAGAAACTCCACATGGATGTCCGGGCGCAGCCGCATGAAGGCAGTCAGGCGCGGAATCAGCCAGCGGGCGCCGAACGTGGGCATACAGGTCAGGTTGAGCGTGCCGCCCTGCCCCTGGTGCGCAATCAGTTCAACGGTGGCGGCTTCGATCTGGCCCAGGCCCGCCTGCACCTTGGTCAGATAACTGCGGCCCGCCTCGGTCAACACCAGGCCTTGCCTGATGCGCAGGAATAGTTCGACGCCGACGAACTCTTCCAGATGTTTCACCTGTTTACTGACCGCGCCCTGCGTGACACACAATTCCTGCGCCGCGCGTGTGAAGCTGCTGTGCCGCGCCGCGACTTCAAACGCCTGCAAATCGGTTAATGAGGGACAGAAACGTCGCATTTAATGCCCCCACACAGCGTGGGGCTCCCGCCCCAACGGGGCTTGATCGGGGATGCCATCCCCTGCCTTCGAGGTGCCGCCGCGCGACGGAAAAGTTACACAAAAGTAACGCCCGATCCGTGTCGGCAAACAAGAGGCATGAAAAAAAGTCATAGCTTACGGAGAAACTTTCGTTTGCGCAAACCGCCCCGCCAGGAAAGAATCATTGCGTTTGCGTCTGCCTTTGCGCATCCGCTTTCCAATTTATTAGGGGAATCCATGCAACGCCGTAACGTAGTACTGGGCCTGTGTGTCGCTGCCGCGACCCTGGCCACGCCGCTGACCTCGGGTATCGCGCACGCTGAAGACGCGTATCCCAGCAAGCCCATCCGCCTGATCGTTCCCTTCCCGCCCGGCGGCACCACCGACATCGTCGGCCGCCTGTTCGCGGACAAGCTGGGCAAGGAACTGGGCCAGACCGTGGTGGTTGAAAACCGCGGCGGCGCCGGCGGCTCGATCGGCAGCGCCTTCGTCGCCAGCAGCGCGCCGGACGGCTACGTCCTGGGCATCGCCACCGTCAGCACCCACGGCATCAACCCGGCCATCTACCCGAACCTGCCGTTCGATGGCGAGAAGGACTTCACGCCCATCTCGAACCTGGCTGCCGTGCCGAACATCATGACGATCAACCCCAAGGTGAAGGCCAAGAACATCGCCGAACTGATCACGCTGGCCAAGAGCGAGCCGGGCAAACTGACGTATGCGTCGGCCGGCAACGGTTCGGTCTCGCACATGATGGGCGAACTGTTCAAGATGGCCTCGGGCACCGACCTGATGCACGTGCCCTACCGTGGCGTGGGCCCGGCGCTGAATGACGCGCTGGCCGGCCAGGTCGACGTCATGTATGACAACCTGCCGTCCTCCCTGCCGCATGTGCAATCCGGCCGCCTGATCGCCATGGCCGTCGCCGCGCCCAAGCGCGTGGCTGCCTTGCCTGATGTGCCCACGTTTGCCGAAGCCGGCCTGCCGGCCGTGAACGACTCGTCGTGGTTTGGCCTGGTTGCCCCGGCCAAGCTGCCGGAGCCCATCCTGGCCAAGCTGAACGCCGCCGTGCAGAAGGTCAGCGCGGAAGCCGACGTCAAGTCGCGCCTGGAAGCGCTGGGCGCCGCGCCCGCCGCCAACAGCCCGGCAGACTTCAGCAAGCAGATCGCCGCCGAAATCGCCAAGAACAAGCGCATCGCCAAAGAAGCCAACGTGAAGATCGACTAAGCGGTCTTCGGCCCCCGCCGCGCCGTCTTCGGCCGCGGGGGCCTCCGATTCACGAACGCAGTACCTCTATATGCGAATTACCCAACCCCTGTCTTACCGGCTCGACCTTCCGCAGCAATATCCGGATTCGGACTCCTCGGCCCCGCTTGTGCTGGACTCTCCGCACAGCGGCACCGCCTACCCTCCGGACTTCGCCGCCGCGGTGGACTTTGGCGCGCTGCGCACTGCCGAGGACACCTGGGTTGACGACCTGTGGGGCGATGCGCTTGATCTGGGCGTACCGATGGTGGCCGCCGCGTTCCCGCGCGCCTACATCGACGCCAACCGCGCACCCGACGAGATCGACGAATTGCTGCTGGACGAAGCCTGGCCCGACGCCATCAATGCGTCGCCTAAGGTGAAGCTGGGCAAAGGCCTGATCTGGCGCATGCTGGATGACGGCACGCCCTTGTACACACGCAAGCTGACGGTGGAAGAAGTGCGCCACCGCATCAACGCCTGCTGGAAGCCGTACCACGCCGCGCTCGGCCAGGTACTGGATGCCGCCCACAAAAAGTTCGGCAAGGTCTGGCATATCAATTGCCACTCCATGCCCAGCGTGGCCGGCGCCTTCGCCACCGATCGCCCCGGCCTGGTCCACCCCGACTTCGTGCTGGGTGATCGCGACGGCAGCACCAGCGACCCAGCCTTCCGTGAATTCATCGCGGCCTGGCTGCGCGAACGCGGCTACAACGTGACCGTGAACGACCCCTACAAGGGCGTGGAACTGGTGCGCGCCTTTGGCCGCCCCGAAGAAGGCCGCCACAGCCTGCAGATCGAAATCAACCGCAAGTTGTACATGGACGAAGTCACGCTGCGTCCCACCGAAAACTATGGCCGCCTGAAGGCCGATCTGCGCAACCTGACCGCCGCGCTGATCAACTGGACTCGCGCGCAAACGGCCTGACGCCGGACGTTTACGCGCAAGTGCCGGCCAGCGGCGTGGTAAGACTGGCCGGAGCAAGTGGGCTGCATAGCCCAAGCCCCATGGTTCGCCATGGGGCTTTTTTTCGCCCTATAAAAGCCCTCAACCAAAAGAACTAACCGCCCCTGCCGCCCAAGACGCGCGCAAGCAACGAACGCGCCAGCAGGAAGCCGGCCCGCCGCCGGGCCGCTCCCAAGGCGGGCCAGCCCCCTCGGGGGCAGCAAGCGAATGCAATGAGCGCAGCGTGGGGGCACACACCCTCGGGCCGCTCCCAAGGCGGGCCAGCCCCCTCGGGGGGCAGCAAGCGAATGCAATGAGCGCGGCGTGGGGGCAGGATTAGCGTGTATAACTACGGCGAACCTTCTGAGGAGAGGCGTCGATGCACATCGGGATACCAAAAGAGACCCGAGACGGGGAAACCCGTGTCGCAGCAACACCGGAGACCGTCAAGAAGTACGTAGGCGGCAAACACACCGTTGTCGTGGAGCGTGGGGCAGGCGACGCCGCCCGCTATCCGGACGACGCCTATGAGGCCGCGGGCGCCACGCTCGGTTCCACCCAGGATGCCCTGGGCGCGGAACTTGTCCTGAAGGTTCGCGCCCCCTCCCCCACCGAATTGCCCCAGATGAAGCCGGGCGCCGTCGTCATCGGCATGCTCGACCCATTCGACGCCGAAGGCATTGAACACATGGCCGCCGCGGGGTTGACCGGCTTTGCCCTGGAGGCCGCGCCACGCATCACGCGCGCGCAAAGCCTGGACGTGCTGTCTTCGCAGGCCAACCTGGCCGGCTACAAGGCGGTGCTGCTGGCCGCCCACCATTACGGCCGGCTGATTCCCATGATGATGACCGCCGCCGGCACGCTGAAGGCCGCGCGCGCCGTCGTGCTGGGCACGGGCGTGGCCGGCTTGCAGGCTATTGCCACGGCCAAACGGCTGGGTGCGGTGGTCGAAGCGTCCGACGTGCGGCCCGCCGCGCGCGAACAGGTGGAGTCGCTGGGCGCCAAGTTCATCGACGTACCTTTCGAGACCGACGAGGAACGCGAAATTGCCGAAGGCAAGGGCGGCTACGCGCGCGCCATGCCTCCCGGCTGGATGGCGCGTCAGGCGGCGCTCGTGTCCGAACGCTGCAAGCAGGCCGACATCGTCATCACCACCGCGCTGATCCCCGGCCGCCCCGCCCCGACCCTGGTGTCCGCCGACACCGTTGCCGCCATGCGGCCCGGCTCGGTACTGGTCGACCTGGCTGTCGAGCGCGGCGGCAATTGCCCGCTGTCCGAAAAAGGCCAGATCGTTGAAAAGCATGGCGTGACGATCATCGGCCTGACCAACCTGCCGGGCCTGGTCGCCACCGATGCGTCCGCGCTCTATGCGCGCAACGTCATGGACTTCCTGAAGCTCATCATCAATGCGGACGGCGCGCTGGCGATCCAGCGCGACGATGAAATCGTGGCGGCCTGCCTGGTATGCGAAGGCGGCAATGTGACGCGGAGGACTTGAACATGGAAGCGATCAACCCCACCCTGATGAACCTCATCATCTTCGTGTTGGCCATCTATGTTGGCTACCACGTCGTCTGGAATGTCACGCCCGCGTTGCACACGCCGCTGATGGCGGTCACCAATGCCATCTCGGCCATCATCATCGTGGGCGCCATGCTGGCGGCCGCGCTGACCGAAGGCGGGCTGGCGCGCGGCATGGGCGTGTTCGCCGTGGCGCTTGCCGCCGTGAACGTATTCGGCGGCTTCCTCGTGACGCGGCGCATGCTGGAAATGTTCAAGAAAAAAGATCGCAAGCCGGGCAAGGAGGACGCGAAATGATCTCGCTGAATCTGGTCACCCTGCTTTATCTGATTGCTTCGATCTGCTTCATCCAGGCGCTCAAGGGCCTGTCGCACCCGACCACGTCGCGGCTGGGCAACGCCTTCGGCATGGCCGGCATGGCGATCGCGGTGCTGACCACGGCGGCTCTCATCATCGGCCTGGCGCGCGAGGGCACCGCCACCATCGGCCTGGGCTGGGTCGTGCTGGGCCTGTTGGTGGGCGGCTCCATCGGCACCTTGATGGCGCGCCGCGTCGAGATGACGAAGATGCCCGAACTGGTCGCCTTCATGCACAGCATGATCGGCCTGGCGGCGGTGGCCATTGCGGTGGCGGTGGTGGCCGAACCGCATGCGTTCGGCATCGTGCCGGCCGGCATGCTGATTCCCACCGGCAACCGCTTCGAGCTCTTCATCGGCACGTTCGTGGGCGCCATCACGTTCTCGGGCTCGGTCATCGCGTTTGGCAAGCTGTCGGGCAAGTACAAGTTCCGGCTGTTCCAAGGCGCGCCCGTCGTCTTTTCCGGCCAGCACATGCTGAACCTGGCGTTGGCGTTGGTGATGCTGGGCTGCGGCGTGTGGTTCATGCTGACGCAGGAATGGACGCCCTTCATCATCATGACGCTGATCGCCTTCGTGCTGGGCGTGCTGATCATCATTCCGATCGGCGGCGCGGACATGCCGGTGGTGGTGTCGATGCTGAACAGCTATTCGGGTTGGGCGGCGGCCGGCATCGGCTTTTCGCTCAACAACCCGATGCTGATCATCGCCGGTTCGCTGGTGGGGTCGTCCGGCGCCATCCTGTCCTACATCATGTGCAAGGCGATGAACCGCTCGTTCTTCAACGTGATTCTGGGCGGCTTCGGTGGGCAGGCCGGTGGCGCGGCGGATGCGGGCGCGGCGCAGCAACGCAGCGTCAAGTCGGGCAGCGCGGACGATGCGGCCTTCCTCATGAGCAACGCCGAAAGCGTCACCATCGTGCCGGGCTACGGCCTGGCCGTGGCGCGCGCGCAGCACGCGCTGAAGGAATTGGCCACCAAGCTCACCGAGCGCGGCGTGACGGTCAAGTACGCCATCCACCCCGTTGCCGGCCGCATGCCCGGTCACATGAACGTGCTGCTGGCCGAGGCCGAAGTGCCCTACGACCAGGTCTTCGAAATGGAAGACATCAACAGCGAGTTCGCGCAGACCGACGTGGTGCTGGTGCTGGGGGCCAACGACGTGGTCAACCCCGCCGCCAAGAACGACCCCAAGTCGCCCATTGCCGGCATGCCCATTCTTGAGGCCTACAAGGCGCGCACCGTAATCGTGAACAAGCGCTCCATGGCCTCGGGATACGCCGGCCTGGATAACGAGTTGTTCTACATGGACCGCACGATGATGGTGTTCGGCGATGCGAAGAAGGTGCTGGAAGACATGGTGAAAGCGGTCGAATAGAGCGCCTGCCACGCATCGAGCATTGTTCACCGTCCACGAACGCCTGAGCCCGGGCGTTCGTGGCAGGCGGCCCAGCACTTCCCCGCAAGGCTTGTCCCGCCCACAAGGTCTCGCCTTATCCCGCAGCCGCCTGGCGCAGCTGCTCGTCCACCACTTCCACCCAATGCCGCACCGGCGTATCCGTGCCGCTTTGCAGATGACCGATGCAGCCGATGTTGGCCGACAGAATCACATCCGGCCCGCCCGCCGCGATGGCGCTCAGCTTGCGGTCGCGCAGTTCCAGGGCAATCTCCGGGTTCAACACCGAGTACGCCCCCGCCGATCCGCAGCACAGATGCTTGTCGGCGAATGGCTGCAAATCAAAGCCCAAGTCCACCAATAGCTGCTCGGACAAGGGCCGCAAGCCCTGCCAATGTTGCAGCGTGCACGGCGGATGAAAGGCGGCACGCACGCCATCAGGCAAGCGCGCACGCAGTTGCGCGGCATGCGGCGCCACGATTTCGGCCACGTCCTTGACCAGCGCAACGATGTCCGCCGCCTTCTGCGCGTAGGCGGGATCATGCTTCAAGTGATGCGCGTATTCCTTCACCATCGCGCCGCAGCCGGACGCATTCATGACGATGGCTTCGACCGCGCCGTCCTGCACCAGCGGCCACCAGGCGTCGATGTTGGCGCGCATCTGCGCCAGCGCCTCCTCTTGCGCATCCAGATGGAAGCTGACCGCGCCGCAGCACCCCGCGCCCGGCGCAATGCGCGCACCGATACCCACGGCGTCCAGCACCCGGATGGTGGCGGCGTCAATCGTGGGCATCATGGCCGGCTGCACGCAACCTGCCAGCATCAGCACTTGCCGCGCGTGCCCCGCAACCTGGGGCAGCACGCCCGCGTCGCGGCGCTCGGGCACCTTGCGCTTGAGCGCATCGGGCAACAGTCCACGCATCGCCTGCCCCACCCGCATCGCGGGCGCGAACAGCGGCGACAACATCGCCCGGCGCAGCAGGTTGCGCTTGGTCCTGTCCGCCCAGGAACGCGGCACACGCTCGTCGACGATCTTGCGGCCGATATCGATCAAGTGACCGTACTCGACACCCGACGGACAAGTGGTTTCGCAATTGCGGCAGGTCAGGCAGCGGTCCAGATGCCGTTGCGTGGATTGCGTGGGCGGCGCGCCCTCCAGCACCTGCTTGATCAGATAAATGCGCCCGCGCGGGCTGTCGAGTTCGTCGCCCAGCACCTGATACGTGGGACAGGTGGCCGTGCAGAAACCGCAATGCACGCACCGACGCAGAATGGCGTCGGCCTCGTTGCCCAAGTCGGTGTCGCGGGCCCAGGATGCCAGGTTGGTTTGCATGACGCGCTATAGCTCCAGAACCAGGCGGCCAGGGTTGAACAGGCTGGACGGGTCAAGCTCCTGCTTGAGCCGGCGGGTAATCGCCGCGACGCCAGGCGCCAGGGGATGGAAGACACCGTCAGCCGGCGGCTTGGTATTGCCAAGACGGAACAAGGTGGCGTGCCCGCCCATCCTCGCGGCGGTCTCGCGCAGCGTGGCCGCGTCGTGCTGGCCGGACAGCCAACGCTGCCCGCCGCCCCATTCAATCAGGGTCTGGCCCAGCCCCAGCACGGCGGCGGTGGGCGGCAAGGCAAGACGCCACAAGGGGCGGTCCGGCTGAAAAAATTCATGGGTCTGCTCGCGCAGGGACTGCCACCACGCATCGGCCGCGTCGGGCGCCAGCGGGTCGCCCCCCACGACGCGCCGTGCGCTGGCGATTGCCGGCGGGGCGCCCGACAGGCGCACGTGCATGCTGCCTTCGGCGTTGTCATCACCGCCCGTCCAACTGGTGGCGGAAATCGGCAAGGGCTTGCCACGCCATAACGCAAAGCTGGCCAAGGCCTGCGCCTGCGTGGCGGGCAGCACCAGCGTCAGCTCTTCCATGGGGCGGGGCACCACCTTCAACGACACATCCAGAATGGCGCCGAAGATGCCGTGCGATCCGGCCAACAGGCGCGACACATCGTAGCCCGCAACGTTCTTCATGACTTCACCGCCGAACGACAGCATCCGCCCTTCTGAATCCAGCAGCCGCGTGCCGAGTACAAAATCACGCAGCGCGCCAGCGCTCATACGGCGCGGGCCCGACAGGCCCGATGCCACGCACCCGCCCACCGTCGCGGCTTGGGCGAAGTGCGGCGGTTCAAAGGCCAGCATCTGTCCGTTCTCGGCCAGCGTCGCTTCCAGTTCAGCCAAGGGCGTGCCCGCGCGCACGGTCACCACCAACTCGGACGGGTGGTAGCTGACGATGCCGCGATACGGTGTCATATCCAACAGGCAGTGGCCGTCTTGCGGCGTGACCGGGCGGTAGTTGCCGTAGAACGCCTTGCTGCCGCCGCCCATCACAAACAGCGGTTTGTGGCCGGCACGGGCCGTCATGACCTGGTCGCACAATTCCGACAGGACAAAATCCATAGGGATACGTCCTAGAAACGAGCGAGATCGGGGAACCGCAACTCACCCGCATGGACGTGCATCTTGCCGTATTCGGCGCAGCGGGCCAGCGTGGGAATGACTTTTTCAGGATTCAGCAGGCACGGCGGGTCGAACGCCCGCTTGACCGCCAGGAACGCGTCGAGTTCTTCGCGAGAGAATTGCACGCACATTTGATTTATTTTCTCCATACCCACACCGTGCTCTCCGGTCACGGTGCCTCCTACCTGCACGCACAGCTCAAGAATGGCCGCGCCGAATTTCTCGGCACGCTCCACCTCGTCCGGCTTGTTCGAATCAAACAGAATCAGCGGGTGCAGATTGCCGTCGCCCGCATGGAACACGTTGGCGCAGCGCAGGCTGAACTCGTCTTCCATTTGCTCGATGGCGCCCAACACGCGCGCCAGGTGGCGCCGCGGAATCGTGCCATCCATGCAGTAGTAATCGGGCGACACCCGGCCTGCCGCCGGAAACGCGTTCTTGCGGCCCGCCCAGAATTTCAGGCGCTCGGCTTCCGATGTGGACACCTGGCAGCGTGTGGCGCCCGCATCGCGGAATACCGCTTCCATCCGCGCAATCTCGTGCGCCACTTCGTCGGGTGTGCCGTCAGACTCGCACAACAGAATGGCTTGCGCGTCCATGTCGTAGCCCGCGCGCACGAAAGGTTCCACCATGTGCGTGGCGCGGCGGTCCATCATTTCCAGGCCGGCGGGAATCATGCCCGCCGCGATCACCTGCGTAACGGCATTGCCCGCCGCCTCGACGCTGGAAAAACTGGCCATGACGACCTGCGCGCAAGCAGGCTTGGGAATCAGTTTCACCGTCACTTCGGTGACCACGCCCAACATGCCTTCTGAACCGATGAAAACCGACAGCAGGTCCAGGCCCGGGGCATCGGGCGCTTCGGAACCCAGTTCTACGATGTCGCCGTCAATCGTGACGACCCGCACGCGCAGCACGTTGTGCACGGTCAGGCCGTACTTCAGGCAGTGCACGCCACCAGAGTTTTCAGCCACATTGCCACCGATGGAACAGGCGATCTGGCTGGATGGGTCTGGCGCGTAATACAAGCCGTAAGGGGCCGCCGCTTCGGATATGGCCAGGTTGCGCACGCCGGGCTGCACAACCGCCGTGGCGCTCGCCAGATCGATATGCTTGATGCGGTTGAATTTGGACAGCCCCAGCAACACGCCCTGGCTGTGCGGCATGGCGCCGCCCGACAAACCGGTGCCCGCGCCACGCGCCACCACCGGCGCGTTCAAGCGTTTGCAGATCCGCATGACGGCTTGCACGTGTTCTTCGGTTTCAGGCAGTGCAACAACGGCGGGCAGCGCGCGATACAACGACAGGCCGTCACATTCATAGGGACGGGTATCTTCTTCGCGGAACAATACGCAGTGCGCGGGCAACGCGGCCGACAACGCCTCGATGAGCTGCTGCAACGAATAAGGCGCCTGCACTTGTGCCAGGCCGGTTTCGACCAGTGAATTCATGAGCGCAACAATAGCGCGAGCGCACTATGAAAACAGGCCGGGATTTACCCGCATCCATGAGATTACCGACGCGCACGATACGTAACCAGCAGTAATGGCGCGCGCATCAGACGCAAAAAAGCCGACGGCGAAGCGTCGGCTTTTCGGGGTGCGCGGGGCGTTTTACCAGGACACGATCTTGCCCGGGTTCAAGATGTTGTTCGGGTCAAACGCATGCTTCAGGCTGCGCATCAGTTCAAGCGCATCGTCGCCATGTTCTTCCGCCATGAACTGCATTTTGTGCAGGCCCACGCCGTGCTCGCCCGTGCAAGTGCCGTCGGCGGCGATCGCGCGGCGCACCAGGTTGTGGTTGATCGTTTCCGACTCTTCCCATTCCTTCGGATTGTCGGCGTCCAACAACATCAGCACATGGAAATTGCCGTCGCCAACGTGGCCGACGATGGTGTACGGAAAACTGGCGCGCTCCAACTCTTCAACGGTATCGCGCACGCAATCAGCCAGGCGCGAGATCGGCACGCAGACGTCGGTGGTGCTGGCGCGGCAACCGGGCCGCAGTTGCAGGCCGGCGAAGTAGGCGTTGTGGCGCGCCGTCCACAGGCGACTGCGATCTTCGGGGCGTTCGGCCCATTCAAAGTCCATGCCGCCATGTTCGGCGGTAATGGCTTGCACTGTTTCGGCTTGTTCCTGCACGCCGGCCGGGCTGCCATGAAATTCGAACACCAGCAGCGGCGTTTCGCGCAGGGTCAGCTTGCTGTACTGGTTCACCGACCGCACGCTGGCGGCATCCATGAATTCCACGCGCGCGATCGGCACGCCCATCTGGATGATCTCGATGACGCTTTGCACGGCGTCGTCCAGCGTCGGGAAGTTGCAAACCGCGGCCGATACGGCTTCAGGCTGCGGATACAGGCGCACGGTGACTTCGGTGATGATGCCCAGCGTGCCTTCGCTGCCCACGAAGATGCGCGTCAGATCGTAGCCAGCGGATGATTTGCGCGCGCGGCCCGCCGTGCGGATGATGCGACCGTCGGCCGTCACCACGGTCAGCGACATGACGTTTTCGCGCATGGTGCCGTAGCGCACGGCATTGGTGCCTGACGCGCGCGTGGCGGCCATGCCGCCCAGGCTGGCGTCGGCGCCCGGATCAATCGGGAAAAACAAACCGGTGCTGCGAATTTCTTCATTGAGCTGCTTGCGCAGCACGCCGGCCTGCACCGTGGCGGTCAGGTCTTCGGCGTTGATGGCCAACACCTTGTTCATCTGGGACAGATCAAGGCTGATGCCGCCCTGGATCGCCAGGATATGGCCTTCCAGCGACGAGCCGGCGCCATAGGGGATCAGGGGAACGTGATGCTCATTGCACAGCTTGGCAACCGCGGCCACGTCTTCCGTGCTGTGCGCGAAGACCACGGCGTCAGGCAGCATGGCGGGGTACGGCGATTCGTCGCGGCCGTGATGTTCACGGACGGCGGCGGACTCGGACAGGCGGTCGCCAAAGCGCGCGCGCAAGGCATCCAGACAGGCGGCGGGCACCGGACGGCGCAACGTTTCAGCGTGCAAGGGAGCGTTCATGATCAGCGTGTTCTCGGGGAGTCGCAGGGGTTTGCGAGGGTTCGCGGGATCTGCGGGGTTCGTCAACCCGAATATTCTACGCCGCTGCGCATGCTGCACCGCAAACCGCCCCAGGAAGACGGTTCGCGGCGCGTCACGCTTACTTGCCCGACGTCAGCGCAACGCGGCGGCGCTCGCGCACGGCTTGCGCCAGGCGCTCCAGCACGGCAACCGAGGCATCCCAATCGATGCAGCCATCGGTAATGCTCTGGCCGTAGACCAGGGGCTTGCCGGGCACCATGTCCTGGCGGCCGCCCAACAGGTGGCTTTCCACCATGACGCCGACCAGCCGGGCGTCGCCCGCTTCCATCTGGCGCGCCACGTCGTCGATCACGCGGGGCTGGTTTTCGGGGTCTTTGCTGCTGTTGGCGTGGCTGGCGTCGACCATAATGCGTTGCGCCAGGCCGGCCTTGGACACGTCGTGGCATGCTGCGTCCACGCTGGCCGCGTCGTAGTTCGGCGTCTTGCCGCCGCGCAGGATGACGTGACAGTCTTCGTTGCCTGCCGTCGACACAATGGCGGAATGCCCGCCCTTGGTCACCGACAGGAAATGGTGCGGCTGCGACGCGGCCTTGATCGCGTCAACCGCGATCTTCACATTGCCGTCCGTGCCGTTCTTGAACCCCACCGGACACGACAGACCCGACGCCAGTTCGCGGTGCACCTGGCTTTCCGTCGTGCGCGCCCCGATCGCCCCCCAGGAGACCAGATCCGCGATGTACTGCGGCGTAATCATGTCCAGAAACTCGCAGCCCGCCGGCAAGCCCAGGCTGTTGATGTCCAGCAGCAGTTCACGGGCCACGCGCACGCCCTTGTTGATGTCGAAGCTGCCGTCCAGGTCCGGATCGTTGATCAGGCCCTTCCAGCCCACCGTGGTGCGCGGCTTTTCGAAATACACGCGCATCACGATTTCAAGGTCGGCGCTCAAGCGGTCACGCACCGGCTTCAAACGCTTCGCATATTCGATTGCGGCACGGGTGTCGTGAATCGAGCACGGCCCGATCACGACAATCATGCGGTCATCCATGCCGTGCAGGATGCGGTGCATGCTCTGGCGGGCGGCGAACACGGTATCGGACGCCTCCTTGGTGCACGCGAACTCGCGCATCACGTGCGCGGGCGGATTCAGTTCCTTGATTTCTCGAATGCGAAGGTCGTCGGTATTGTGTGACACGGTACTGCTCCTGGGTTGCCCGCCAACGGGTCCAAATCCGATCGGTCTGTTCCGATCCCGGCGGCACAAAAAAAGCCGCCAGTTCGCTGGCGGCTTTTTGGGGGGGGATTCTTTCCAAACTTCAGATTGAGCGCGTCCCTTCCTCCGCCAGCGGCTTCAGAAACTTATAAAAATAAAAGTAAAAGGCGGGGGACGCGAATTTCATGGGAAACGACTCTAGCACAATTTTTTTGGGCCGTCACATCGTTTTTAATCGTATGTGGCGGCCCCGTTTTGCGATCAGGCAGTGCCGCCCACGGTCAGGCCTTCCATGCGCACGGTTGGCATGCCCACGCCCACCGGCACGCTTTGGCCGTCCTTGCCGCAGGTGCCCACGCCCGAATCCAGTTGCAGGTCGTTGCCGATCATGGTGACGCGGGTCATGGCGTCAGGGCCGTTACCGATCAGCGTGGCGCCCTTGACCGGGTAGGTCACCTTGCCGTCCTCGATCATGTAGGCCTCGGACGCCGAGAACACGAACTTGCCGCTGGTGATGTCAACCTGGCCACCACCGAAATTGACGGCGTACAGGCCGCGCTTGACGGACGACACGATTTCTTCGGCTGGCTTGTCGCCGGCCAGCATGTAGGTGTTGGTCATGCGCGGCATCGGCAGATGCGCGAAGGATTCACGGCGGCCGTTGCCGGTGGCCGCCGTCTTCATCAGGCGCGCGTTCAGCGTGTCTTGCATGTAGCCGCGCAAGAT
Source organism: Achromobacter sp. JD-1 (assembly GCF_038594925.1). Lineage (NCBI taxonomy): Bacteria > Pseudomonadati > Pseudomonadota > Betaproteobacteria > Burkholderiales > Alcaligenaceae > Achromobacter > Achromobacter sp. JD-1. Next base: position 167,007 of record NZ_JBCGCS010000002.1, read on the forward strand.
GCCGTCTTCGATCAGCACGTTGCGTTGGGTGGCGTTGCCTTCGTCGTCGATGTTGAGCGAGCCGCGGCGGTCCGGCAAGGTGCCGTCATCCACCACCGTCACGCCCTTGGAGGCGACGCGCTCACCGATGCGGCCCGAAAACACGCTGGAACCCTTGCGGTTGAAATCGCCTTCCAATCCGTGGCCCACGGCTTCGTGCAGCAAAATGCCCGGCCAACCCGACCCCAGCACCACCGTCATTTCGCCAGCGGGCGCGGGACGCGCTTCCAGGTTCACCATGGCTTCGTGCACGGCGCGTTCCACGTAACCTTGCAGCATTTCGTCGGTGAAGTACGCCAGCCCCAGGCGTCCGCCGCCCCCGGCATGGCCCATTTCGCGGCGGCCGTTGCGCTCGGCGATCACGGTCAGCGACAGGCGCACCAGCGGGCGCACATCCGCGGCCAGGCGGCCATCGCTGCCCGCCACCAGCACCACGTCGTATTCAGCGCCCAAGCCCGCCATCACCTGAATCACATGCGGGTCTTGCGCCCGCGCCATGCGCTCGATGCGCTCCAGCAGCGCCACCTTTTCCGGCGCGCTAAGCGTGGCAACGGGATCGATGTCGGCATACAGGCTGCGGCCCATTTCGGCCTCGACCTGCGCCGCCACCTTGACCTTGCCCGCCCCGCGCCGCGCAATGCCGCGCACGGCATGCGCGGAAGACAGCAGCGCATCCGCGGACAGCGAGTCGGAATAGGCAAAGGCGGTTTTCTCGCCGCTGACGGCGCGCACGCCCACGCCTTGGCTGATCGAGAAGCTGCCGGTCTTCACGATGCCCTCTTCCAGGCTCCAGCCCTCGCTGCGCGTGTACTGGAAGTACAGATCGGCGTAGTCGACCTTGTGGGTGAAGATTTCACCCAATGCGCGAGCCATATCCGCTTCGGTCAGGCCCCAAGGGTCCAGCAGTAGTGATTTGGCGGTGGCAAGGGAAGCAATAGCGGGATCAGTGATTTTCATAGGCTCTATTCAGGGGGCATCGGCGCGACACGAGCGCACACGCTTTGCATTGATGCGCAAGACCGTATCGTACCGCCGACCGGGGTCCGGCGTCCCGCCCAGGTTCAGATCAAGCGGCGGCGGGGGTGGACATTATTGGCACCCCAATAAGATGGGGACGCAAGAGTGCGTATCAAGTTAAGCAATTACAACCAAATATTGTTCAGCGGCATAACAACTTCGTCGGTTCCGAACGCCACTTTTTTTTTCCGTACGGCGCCCTTGGCCTACAAGGTAAGCGGATAGTCATAGGTCGTCATACAAGCGACGCCAAAAATACAAGGCGCAGCTAAAGGCGTACGCTTTTGCTCCCATATCAATCCGCGAAATCAGCAATGCCAAAATGCATAGCGCGTCTTGCCGGGCGTGGTTTGGAACCCCGAACGACGCCGGATGGCTTGACGAAACAGAGCTTGAGCACGCCGCGTTAAATGGAAGTCGGGCCGCGCGAAAATGCCCCTGACATGACCTGACATACACCTGTATTCGCTCGTCATTTGAAACAACAGCGGCGTGCAACTGGCGTTGTCAGGCGGTTTCGACCGCCCTGCGGACCAACGCGACGTTTGTTTCAAATCGTCCCAAATTCGGGAATATCCTTCCCAAATCTTGCACCAGACCTCCAACCGCATACTCGCGGGCTATGCGGCCCTTTTGATACAAAGTAATTAGGCCGAAAATAGAGAAGTCAAGCCGTAACTTATGTATTATGCGAAGCACAACAATTAAACATAACTTCGCCGGCGATTAAAGCAGTTCCATAATCAGGAATAAACCATGGCCCGAGAAACATACGCAGCACTGCAAGCAAAGATCGAGAAGGAAATCAACAAGCTTCAAAAGAAGGCGGAAGTCCTTCAAACGAAGCGTCGCAAGCCCGTGATCAGCTCCATCATCACGTCCATGCGCGAATACGACATTACCCCGGAAGAGATCATCGCGGCTTACGGTTCCGGCAAGCCCGCACGCGTGGCCCCGGGCGGCCGACGCAAGGTTGGCGCGGCTGCCCGCCCCGCTACCGCCCCCAAGCGCGCCGTTGCGCCCAAGTATCGCCATCCCCAAACTGGCGAAACCTGGAGCGGTCGTGGTAAAGCACCGCGCTGGCTCGCAGCCGAAGAAGCTTCCGGCGCCACCCGCGAGAGTTTTCTTATCAAAGAATAAAACCTATTCCGTAGTAAGAAATAAATCGGCGCACCACATTGGTGCGCCGATTTATTTTTCAAACTTGCCTGGGAATCGACCCCGCGCCTACCTCAACGGGAACTCGATTTCACGTTCGGCCCCATTATTTCCGGGGAAATTGTCGAATATCGCGCGCACCAGATACGGCATTGTGCGCATGAAATCATCACCCTGACTGAGTATGAAGGCGGTGGATCGGTATACCTCGGCGCCCCCCCGCTGGGTATCGCGGATCTTCAGGCTGAGCGTGTTGCGTTGCACCGCCATGGGCACGTCCACCCACTCCGGCCCCCAGTAGCCAAAGCCTGGCCCCCATGGGCGCGGCCCATAAAATCCGCTATAGCCGCCATAGCCATAACCACCATAGAAGTAGGGATCGTAGGCCCGGCGCACCATGATCTGCGTCTGGTTCGTGCCATAAGTGAAAGACACATCGAAACGCCCCTTGGCGCCCGGTTGCGCTTCAACCAGGCCGGTTGCGCCAATGCCCGCGCGCACCATGTCCTGATAAGACTGGTATTCCAGATTATTGATCTGGTTGGGGTCCGCGGCCACAAACTGATAAGTCTGTCCTTCGACGCCAGCGGGCCATTGCTGGAATGACGTGACACGCGCCGACACGGAAGGGGCGGCGCAACCCGTCAACATCAGCGCCCCGGCCAAAGCCAATAATCCAGCCCAACGGCCTGCACTGAACAATGACATTTGGAACATTTTTGCGACTCCTGTTGCGCACGACGGCGCCATCATACTGAGCTTTGACTATGGCCACCCTAAAAAGTTTGCCGTAGCCCGCAAGCCCCAGACGGCGCATCGCGCCCAGCTACTACAATAGACCCCTCGTTCAACCAGGACTGCAACTCCATGCGCACCGACACGCCCATTACCGTTTATCGCAAGGATTACCAGCCCTACCCCTACGACATTCCCGAAGTCGCTTTGGCCTTCGATCTGGCGCCCGACGCCACCGAGGTGCACTGCACGATGCGCGTGCAACGCAAGCCCGGCGTCAGCGCCGACGCGGCCTTGATCCTGGACGGAGAAGACCTGGAACTCGTGTCGGTAGGCGTCAACGGAACCGCGCTGGCGGCCGACAGCTATCACTTGTCCGAGCAGCACCTGGCCATTTACGGGCTGCCCGCCGACGCCAGCGTCGAGATCGTCAGCCGCTGCAAGCCGTCCGCCAATTCCACGCTGATGGGCCTGTATGTCTCGGGCGGCAATTTCTTCACGCAATGCGAAGCCGAGGGTTTTCGCCGCATCACCTGGTTTGCCGACCGTCCGGACGTGATGTCGCGCTATCGCGTCACGCTGCGCGCCCAGCCCCAATACCCGGTATTGCTGTCCAACGGCAACCTCATGGCATCACGCCAGTTGCCTGACGGCCGCAACGAAGTGGAATGGGAAGACCCGTTCCCCAAGCCCTGCTACCTGTTCGCCTTGGTGGCTGGCAACCTGACGCACCGTGAAACCACCGTCAAGACGGCCAGTGGCCGCGACGTGCTGCTTCAGGTCTATAGCGACCCGGGTTCCGAAACCAAGACTGAATGGGCGCTGGATTCGTTGGTCCGCGCGCTGCGCTGGGATGAAACCCGCTTCGGCCTGGAACTGGATCTGGACCGCTTCATGATCGTCGCCGTCCATGACTTCAATATGGGCGCGATGGAAAACAAGGGCTTGAACATCTTCAACGCCGCCTACGTATTGGCCGACGCCGACAGCGCCACGGATGCCAATTACGAGGGCATCGAATCCGTGATCGGCCACGAATACTTCCACAACTGGACCGGCAACCGCGTCACCTGCCGCGACTGGTTCCAATTGAGTCTGAAGGAAGGCCTGACGGTTTTCCGCGACCAGGAATTCAGCGCCGACATGATGGCGCACGACATGGATGCCGCCGCAGCGGCCAGCGCGCGCGCGGTCAAGCGCATCGACGACGTGGTGGCGCTGCGCGCCGCCCAGTTCCCCGAAGACGCCGGCCCCATGGCCCACCCCATCCGCCCGGAAAGCTACCAGGAGATCGGCAACTTCTACACGGCGACCGTGTATGAAAAAGGCGCCGAAGTCATCCGCATGCAGCACACGCTGCTGGGCGAGGAAGGCTTTCGCGCCGGCATGGACGAATACTTCCGCCGCCACGACGGCCAAGCCGTCACCTGCGACGACTTCGTTGACGCCATGGAATCGGTCTATGTCCGCCAGCACCCGGGCCGCGACCTTTCCGTGTTCCGCCGCTGGTATCGCCAGGCCGGCACGCCGCGCGTTGCCGTCAAGCTGGAACATGACCCCGCCACGCGCCGCTGCACGGTCACGTTGACCCAGCAATGCCTGCCCGTGGGCGTCGAGAAGAAAGCTGGCCCCGACTACGTCAAGGCGCCCTACCACATCCCGTTTGCAATCGGGCTGCTGGATCAGGCCGGCCACGCCCTGCCGCTGCGTCACGACGGCGCCACCCGCGACACCGCGTTGCTGGAGCTGACGACACCCAGCCAGCAGTGGGTGTTCGAAGACATCGACGAGCGCCCCGTGCCCTCGTTGCTGCGCGATTTCTCGGCTCCGGTCATCGTCGACTATGACTGGACCGACGAAGAGCTGGCGCTGCTGTCCGCGCACGACACCAACCCCTTCGCCCGCTGGGAAGCCGGCCAGGAATTGGCCACGCGCCAGATCCTCGCATTGGCCGAAGCTCGTCAGGCGGGTCGTACCCTGCACGCCGACGCCGCCTTCATCAACGCCTGGCGCGCGCTGCTGACCGACCCGGCTATCGACGCCGCCTACCGCGCCCGCGCGCTGGCCCTGCCGTCCGAAAAAACGCTGGCCGAGCGCATGCACGCGGTGGACCCGCCCGCATTGGCCGTGGCCCGCGATTTCCTGCGCGCCGAACTTGGTCGCCAACTGGCTGCCGAATTCCGCCAGGCTGTCGAACAGAACCAGACGCCGGGCGAATACAGCCCCGCTCCGGTGCCCGCCGGCAAGCGCGCGCTGAAGAACCTGGCGCTCGGCCACCTGCTGGCCGCAGGCGAACATGATGCCCAACGCCTGGCCGAACAGCAGTACGAACGCGCCGGCAACATGACCGACAGCATGGCCGCGCTGTCCGCCCTGATCAACTACGGCCAGGGCGACTTCCCGCAGGAAGCGCTGGCGGCGTTCTACGACAAGTGGCGCGACAACCCACTGGTGGTCGACAAGTGGTTCGCCTTGCAGGCCGCCGCGCGCTCGACCACGGTGCAAACCGCGCGTGAACTCATGACGCACCCCGCCTTCACGCTGCGCAACCCCAACCGCGCCCGCGCGCTGATTTTCCAGTTCTGCCTGAACAACGCGCGCGGCATGCACCACCCGGACGGCTCGGGCTATGCGTTCTGGGCCGAACAGGTATTGGCGCTGGACGCATTGAATCCCGAAATCGCGGCCCGGCTGGCGCGCGCGCTGGATAACTGGTCGCGCTTCGTGCCCGCCCTGCGCGCGCCCATGCAGGCCGCCCTGCAACAGGTGCGCGCCCATGAAGGGCTGTCGCGCAACGTGCAGGAAATCGTATCCAAGGCTTTAGAATTCGCAGCATAGGGAGACCCTTTTGAAACGTAAAACACTGACTCAATACCTGGTGGAGCAACAACGCTCCGCCCAAGCCCTGGCGCCGGAAGTGCGACTGCTGATCGAAGTGGTCGCGCGCGCCTGCAAGGCCATCAGCCATGCGGTCAGCAAGGGCGCCTTGGGCGGCGTCCTGGGCAGCCTGGAAAGCGAAAACGTCCAAGGCGAAGTGCAGAAGAAGCTGGACGTGCTGTCCAACGAGATTCTGCTTGAAGCCAACGAATGGGGCGGCCACCTGGCGGCCATGGCCTCGGAAGAAATGGAAACCATCCATCTGATTCCGAACCGCTACCCCAAGGGCGAATACCTGCTGTTGTTCGATCCCCTGGACGGCTCGTCCAACATCGACGTGAACGTCTCCATCGGCACCATCTTCTCGGTACTGCAGGCCCCGCACAATGTGTCGGGCGCCCCCGTCTGCGAAGAAGATTTCCTGCAGCCGGGCAACAAGCAGGTCGTGGCCGGTTATGCCGTGTACGGCCCGCAGACCATGCTGGTGCTGACCATCGGCAACGGCGTGGTGGGCTTCACGCTGGACCGCGAGATGGGTTCCTGGGTGTTGACGCACGAGAACATCCGCGTGCCCGAAGACACCAAGGAATTCGCCATCAACATGTCGAACATGCGCCACTGGGCTCCGCCCATGAAGCGCTACGTCGACGATTGCCTGGCCGGCGCCACCGGCCCCCTGGGCAAGGACTACAACATGCGCTGGATCGCCTCGATGGTGGCGGACGTGCATCGCATCCTGACCCGCGGCGGCATCTTCATGTACCCCTGGGACGCCCGCGAACCCGGCAAGGCCGGCAAGCTGCGCCTGATGTATGAAGCCAACCCCATGAGCTTCCTGGTTGAACAGGCCGGCGGCGCGTCCATCAACGGCGTCCAGCGCATCATGGACATCCAGCCCGACAAGCTGCACCAGCGCGTCAGCGTGATCCTGGGCTCGAAGAACGAAGTCGAGCGCGTGGGCCGCTACCACGCGGAAGAAGCGGCGAAGGCGACGTAAGACGTAAGCCCCGCCAGAAACGCGAAGCCCCTTGACTGCTCAAGGGGCTTCTTTTCATTGCGGCTCTGGCGCAACGGCGGTCACTTGACCTCTTCGATGGACTTCACATCGTCCTTGTTGACTTTGACTTTCTTGCCGTCCTTGTCGTACTCGTACATGCCGGCGTCTTCGTCATAAGACGGAGCATCGGACGTTACGGTCGAGCTTCCGTCCCGTTGCTGAATGACCGAGGGCGACGAGCATCCGGCCAGTACCCCAACTCCGGTCACCACCAGGGCCAACGTCATGGTCTTCAGGTTCATGGGCGTGTTCTCCAAGTGTGAATAGGTGAATTCACTGTATCGGGAATCTGGCCCCAATAAGGTGTCGGGTTGTGGCCAAATTGCGAAAGAACGTAATACCCGCGTCCCACATCGTAAAAAACCCCTTGCGGACAAGCCGGCAAGGGGTTTTTGCACTTACATAAACCGCAAGCGGTTACAGGTTCAGACCTTCGCGTTCGCCTCGATGAAGCGGCGCACATCAGCCAGTGTGCAATCCATGATTTCCACGCGCTGCGGCAGCGATTCCAGATTGGCCAGGTTGCCCGGCGGCGTGGCCGGGCGGCCCAGGGCCTCTTCAATGGTCTCGGAGAACTTGGCCGGCAAGGCCGTTTCCAGCACCAGCATCGGCACGCCCGGTTCGACGAAGTCGCGCGCCACCTTCACGCCGTCCGCCGTGTGCGGATCGACCAGCACGCCGGTCTCGTCGTAGAGTGCGCGGATCGTCGACAAGCGAGCCTCGTGCGAGCTTTGGCCCGACACGAAACCGTAGCGCGATTCGAACTGCGGCTTAAGGTCGGACAAGTCGAACGAGCCGTCTTGCGCCAGCGCCGTCCACAAAGCCTTCACCCGGGCGGCGTCACGGCCCACCAGGTCGAACACGAAGCGTTCGAAGTTGGACGCGCGCGAGATGTCCATGGACGGACTGGACGTGGCGTAGGTCTGCTCGGCCGGACGCGGACGATAAACGCCCGTGCGGAAGAATTCTTCCAGCACGTTGTTCTCGTTCGTGGCCAGCACCAGGCGGCGCACCGGCAAGCCCATGCTGCGCGCGATGTGGCCCGACAGGATGTTGCCGAAGTTGCCCGACGGCACGGCAAACGACACCTGTTGGCCCGGCTTGTCGGTGGCGCGCAACCAGCCGTGAAAGTAATACACCACCTGGGCGGCAATGCGCGCCCAGTTGATCGAGTTGACCGCGCCCAGACGGTACTTGGTCTTGAATTCCAGGTCGCTGGCCAGGGCCTTGACGATGTCCTGGGCTTCATCGAACACCCCACGCACCGCGATGTTGTGGATGTTCTCGTCTTGCAGCGAATACATCTGCGCGCGCTGGAAGGCGCTCATGCGGCCATGCGGCGACAGCATGAAGACAGCCACGCCCTGCTTGCCGCGCAAGGCGTATTCAGCGGCCGATCCCGTGTCGCCCGACGTGGCACCCACGATGTTCAGCGTGGTGCCGCGCTTGGCCAGCACGTATTCGAAGACCTGGCCCAAAAACTGCATGGCCATGTCCTTGAACGCCAGCGTCGGGCCTTCGGACAAGCCCAGCAGCGTCAGGCCGCCGTCCAGTGGACGCAGCGGCACGATGTCTTCGCTGTTGAAGATCTCTTGCGTGTAGGCGGCGCGCGTCAGGCGGCGCAGGTCGTCGGCGGGAATGTCGGTGGCGAACAGCGACAGCACCTCGAACGCCAGGTCCGCGTACGACAGGCCGCGCCACGATTCCAGCGTTTGCTCGGACACTTGCGGCAGTTGCTCCGGCACGGCCAGCCCGCCATCGGGCGCCAGGCCTTCCAGCAGGATGTCGGAAAACGGCTGGGCGGCCATGCCGCCACGGGTCGAGACGTATTTCATGTCAGGTTCTCCACGCGCAATCGGGTCACCTTGGAGCGCACGAACGGCATCGACTCGATCTGCTCGATAGCCTGATTGACGTTGCCTTCCACCGCTTCATGCGTCAGGAAAATGATGTCGGCGCCGCCGATGTGCGAGGGCTGCTGGATCATCGAACCAATCGAAATGGAGCGGTCGGCCAGAATACGGGCGATGTCGGCCAGCACACCCGGCTGATCGTCCACGCGCAGGCGCAGGTAGTACGAGGTGCTGACCAGTTCGATCGGCAGGATCGGCGTGTCCGACATGGCGTCTGGCTGGAAGGCCAGGTGCGGCACGCGGTTGCCCGGGTCGGCGGTGTGCAGGCGCGTCACGTCGACCAGGTCGGCCACCACGGCCGAAGCGGTGGGTTCTTCGCCCGCGCCCTGGCCGTAGTACAGCGTGGGGCCGACCGCGTCGCCCTTGACCAGCACGGCGTTCATCGCGCCTTCCACATTGGCCAGCAAACGCTCGGACGGCACCAAGGCCGGATGCACGCGCAGCTCGATGCCATCGGGGCGGCGCTTGGTCACGCCCAGCAGCTTGATGCGGTAACCCAGGCGCTCGGCGTGCTCGATGTCTTCGGCGGCCAGTTGCGAGATGCCTTCGATGTAGGCGCGGTCAAACTGCACCGGCACGCCAAAGGCCAGGGACGCCAGCAGCGTAAGCTTGTGCGCGGCGTCCACGCCTTCCACGTCGAAGGTGGGATCGGCTTCGGCGTAGCCCAGGCGCTGGGCTTCGGCCAGCACCTCGGCGAACGGCAGCCCGCGCGAGCGCATTTCGGACAGGATGAAGTTGGTGGTGCCGTTGATGATGCCGGCCACCCACTGGATGCGGTTGGCGGTCAGGCCTTCGCGGATCGCCTTGATGATGGGGATGCCGCCGGCCACCGCGGCCTCGAACGTGACCATGACGCCGCGCTCGTAGGCAGCGGCGAAGATCTCGTTGCCGTGCTTGGCCAGCAGCGCCTTGTTGGCGGTGACGACGTGCTTGCCGTTGGCGATGGCTTCCATCACCAATTCCAGCGCCAGCGTGTCGCCGCCGATCAATTCAACGACGATGTCGATTTCAGGGTCGCGCACCAGCGCATGCACATCGGTATCAACCAGGATCGAGTCGCCCACGCGGGCGCGCGCCTTGGCCACGTCGCGCACGGCGGCGCGCGTGACTTCGATGCGGCGGCCGGCGCGGCGCGCGATTTCTTCCGCGTTGCGCGACAGCACGCTCCATGTGCCGCCGCCAACCACGCCAAGACCAAGCAGGCCCACCTTCATGGGACGCATCGCGCCGCCCTCGGGGCCTTGCGCGACGGGTGAGCGTTCAGGGGTATTCATTTCAGCAATCCGTCCTTGCGGAACATATCTTTGATGCCGCGCACCGCTTGACGGGTGCGCTGCTCGTTTTCGATAAGAGCGAAGCGTACGTAGTCGTCGCCATACTCGCCGAAGCCGATCCCGGGGGACACGGCCACTTTCGCATCCGACAGGACACGCTTGGCAAATTCCAAAGAGCCCATCGCCTTGTAGGGTTCGGGGATCTGCGCCCAGATATACATGGACGCCTTCGGAATTTCCACATTCCAACCTGCTTCGTGCAGACCGCGCGCCAGCACGTCGCGGCGGCTTTGGTACTGGGCCACGATCTCGTTCACGCAGTCCTGCGGGCCGTCCAGCGCGGCAATCGAGGCCACCTGGATCGGCGTGAACGTACCGTAGTCGTGATAGCTCTTGATGCGCGCCAGCGCGTTGACCAGCTCGCGGTTGCCGACCATGTAGCCGATGCGCCAGCCCGCCATGTTGTAGCTCTTGCTCATCGTGAAGAACTCGACGGCCACATCGCGCGCGCCGGGCACTTGCATGATGGACGGAGCCACGTAGCCGTCGAAGGTGATGTCGGCGTAGGCCAGGTCATGCACCACCAGGATGTCGTGTTCCTTGGCCAGCGCCACGACGCGTTCGAAGAACGACAGGTCCACGCACTGCGCGGTCGGGTTGCTGGGAAAGCCCAGCACCATCATCTTGGGCTTCGGAATGGATTCGCGCACCGCGCGTTCCAGCTCTTCGAAGAAATCGACGCCGGGCGTCATGCGCACCGAGCGGATGTTGGCGCCGGCAATGACGGCGCCATAGATGTGGATCGGGTAGCTGGGGTTGGGCACCAGCACCGTGTCGCCGCGGTCCAGCGTGGCCAGCATCAAGTGGGCCAGGCCTTCCTTTGAACCGATGGTGACGATGGCTTCGGAATCCGGATCGAATTCCACCGCGTAGCGGCGCTGATACCAGTCACAGATGGCCTTGCGCAGACGCGGGATGCCCTTGGACACCGAATAGCCGTGCGTGGTCGGGCGCGAGGTGGCCTCAACCATCTTGTCGACGATGTGCTTGGGCGTTGCGCCATCCGGATTACCCATGGACATATCGATGATGTCCTCGCCCCGCCGACGCGCCGCCATCTTGAGCTCGCCAGTAATGTTGAAAACGTACGGGGGCAAACGCTCGATGCGAGAGAACTTCCTCATGATGGGAATCCTTAGGGGCGGAAAGGGCGAAAAAACCAGGGCGCGGTCGCGCGAAGGGGAAAAGGGCTCAAGGCCGCGCCAGCACACGTTTGCAGCGCAGCAAAACCCTGTAATCTAGCGCAACGACGGCCATGCGGCAAATGGGGCAAAAACGGGCCCGTTTCCCCATTGAAAAGACAGGGTTTTTTTCGGCCGTTCCTACCTCGTAAAAAGCGCCCATCATGGCAACCCATGGCGAGTCTGATGCGCTATCATCAAGCCCATCAAGCCGGAGTTTTTATTGAAGCTGCATACCGATCCTGCAACGGCCGCGCTGAACACCGTCACCGCTTACGGTGAGGGTTACATCGAGGTCAACCAAGTCCGTTTTTCTTCGTCGGTCGCATTTGGCCCCGAAGGCGAAGTTGCCGAATGGCCCGCTGCATCGCCGGCCGACATCACCTCTTCCCTGTTGCATCAGGCGGCCGGCTTGACCGAGCCCGTCCGCGACCCGATGGCCTTCCTGGACGAACCGGAAGCCAGCCCCAGCCGCCCGGCCAATGCGCCCGAAGTGCTGCTGGTGGGCACGGGCGCCCGGCAACAGTTCCTGCGTCCCGAAGTGTTGCGTCCCCTGTTGGCCATGGGAATCGGCGTCGAGATCATGGACACGCACGCCGCCTCTCGCACCTACAACATCCTGATGGCTGAGGGCCGACGCGTGGTCGTCGCCCTTATCCCTCCCAACGGAGAATCACAGAAATGACGCCCAGCATCGGCAAGCCCGCCCCGCCCTTCACCGCGGAAAGCACCATTGGCCCGATCAGCCTGGAACAATGCCAGGGCCGCGCCGTGATCCTGTATTTCTACCCCAAGGACAACACGCCTGGCTGTACCACCGAAAGCCAGGACTTCCGCGACCTGCACGCCGAATTCCTGGCGGCCAGCGCCGTGGTCATCGGTATCTCGCGCGACTCACTCAAGTCGCATGAGAACTTCAAGACCAAGTACGAACTTCCTTTCCCCCTCATCTCCGACGCCGACGAAACCGTGTGCAATCTGTTCGGCGTCATCAAGCAGAAGAATATGTACGGCAAACAGGTGCGAGGCATTGAGCGCAGCACCTTTTTGATCGACGCCTATGGCGTGCTGGTGCAGGAGTGGCGCGGGGTGAAGGTCCCGGGCCACGCCAAGGAAGTCCTGCAGGCCGCAAAAAGCATCGGTTAGCCGTACCGGAACAGCCGTCAGGCGCTATAGCTGGCCCACCCTGGAGAGTGACGCATATGCCGCTTCCGAAGTTGCCCACCCGTCCCGCAGCCATCCTGACCTTCCCCTCGGGCGACACCGCCCGGGCGCAGGCCCGCACCACCAAGACTGCCGCTGCGCAGTCCAACGCCCAAGTCGCGCTTGCCGATGACGATGACGAGCTGCTCATGCAGCCCGAACTCGACGGCATGACGGCCCCGGCCCGCAAGGCGCAGATTCCCGCGCCCGCTCGCCAAGTGCCTCCGCCCGCCCCCGCACCCGCCGCCAGCACACCGGCGCGTCCGGCCAAGGCCGCAACCAGCCCAACCAAACGCGCCAAGCCGCGCGCCCAGAACGAGCCGCGCAAGCTGTTCGTTCTGGACACCAACGTGCTGCTGCACGACCCCAGCTCGCTGTTCCGCTTCGAAGAGCACGACATCTTCCTGCCGATGATGACGCTGGAAGAGCTGGACCACCAAAAGAAAGGCATGTCGGAAGTGGCGCGCAATGCGCGCCAGGTCAGCCGATCGCTGGACGCGCTGGTGCAAGACGCCACGCAACTGGACGAAGGGCTGGAGCTGGCCAAGCTGGGCAACAAGGACGCCACCGGCCGCCTGATGTTCCAGACGACCGCCATCCACAGCACGCTGCCGTCCGACCTGCCCATGGGCAAGGCCGACAACCAGATCCTGGGCGTGGTGCGCGCCTTGCAAGAAAAATTCCCGCAGCGCGAAGTGGTGCTGGTGTCCAAGGACATCAACATGCGCCTGAAGGCGCGTGCGCTGGGCATGGCCGCGGAAGACTACTTCAACGACCACGTCCTGGAAGATTCGGACCTGATGTATTCGGGCGTGATGCAACTGCCCGAAGACTTCTGGAACAAGCACGGCAAGGACGTGGAATCGTGGCAGCAAGGCGGCACCACCTTCTACCGCATCCACGGCCCGCTGTGCTCGCAATTCGTCGTCAACCAGTTCGTCTACTTCGAAGGCCAGATGCCGCTTTACGCGCAAGTGCGCGAAGTCAGCGGCAAGATGGCGGTGCTGGCCACCCTGCGCGACTACACCCACGGCAAGAACAACGTCTGGGGCATCACCGCGCGCAACCGCGAGCAGAATTTCGCCATGAACCTGCTGATGAATCCGGAGTGCGACTTCGTGTCGCTGCTGGGCCAGGCAGGCACGGGCAAAACGCTGTTGGCGCTGGCGGCAGGTATTACGCAGGTGCTGGAAACCAAGCGCTACACCGAAATCATCATGACGCGCGTCACGGTGCCGGTTGGTGAAGACATCGGTTTCCTGCCCGGCACGGAAGAAGAAAAGATGCTGCCGTGGATGGGCGCGCTGGAAGACAACCTGGATGTGCTCAATATGGGCGAAGGCGAAGGCAATGGGGACTGGGGGCGCGCCGCCACCATGGACCTGATCCGTTCGCGCATCAAGGTCAAGTCGCTGAACTTCATGCGCGGCCGCACGTTCCTGAACAAGTACCTGATCATCGACGAAGCGCAGAACCTGACGCCCAAGCAGATGAAGACGCTGGTAACCCGCGCGGGCCCCGGCACCAAGGTGATCTGCCTGGGCAACGTCGCCCAGATCGACACGCCTTACCTGACCGAAGGCAGCTCGGGCCTGACGTTCGTGGTTGACCGCTTCAAGGGCTGGCCGCATTCCGGCCACGTTACCTTGCAGCGCGGCGAACGTTCGCGCCTGGCCGACTATGCGGGGGACGTGCTGTAAGGCATGTTCTATAAGGCCTGTGCCGTCACGGCACGGTGCTCTCCGCATGAAAAAAGCCCCTTGAAAGAAATTTCAAGGGGCTTTTTCCTGCCTGTACAACCTGGCCGACGATGTCTTACTTGTCGGCCGCGTTGGTGATGGCATTGCCGGCCCGGGACATATCGCGGCCCATCCCCGCCACGGTATTGCAACCGGCGAGCACGAATCCGAATACGACAAAGGCGGTCAGCACGATCTTGCCGCGCATACTGTCAACTCCTGAACGATAGAAACAAAATCTAGGCCAAGACGGGTCAGACGATCTGCACGCGCAGTTCGCCCAGCCCTTCCACGCCACCCGTGATCACGTCGCCTTGCACCACGGCGCCCACGCCTTCGGGCGTGCCGGTGAAGATGATGTCGCCCGGTTGCAGTTCAAACAGGCCCGACAGGTAGGAAATGCTTTCCGGAATATTCCACAACATCTGCGAGATGTCGCTGGACTGCTTGCGCTGCCCATTCACATCCAGCCAGATCGCGCCCTTGTCCAGCGTGCCGACGACACTGCGCGGGTGGATCGGGCCGATCGGGGCGGACTCATCGAAGGCCTTGCCGATTTCCCAGGGGCGGCCCTGCTTTTTCATTTCGCCTTGCAGGTCACGGCGGGTCATGTCCAGACCCAGCGCGTAACCCCACACGCAATCGTTGGCTTGGTCGACCGGAATGTCGCGGCCGCCTTTGCCCAGCACCACAACCAATTCCATTTCGTAGTGCAGGTTCGAGGTCTTGGGCGGGTACGTCATCTTGCCCGTCTCGCCATCAGCCACCGAGCGCACGGCGTCGGCGGGCTTGCAGAAGAAGAACGGGTCTTCACGGCCGGTGAAACCCATTTCCTTGGCGTGTTCGGCGTAGTTGCGGCCCACGCAGTAGACGCGGCGCACCGGGAACAGCGCGGCGCTGCCGGCAACGGGGACCGCCACGGGCGGTTGGGGAGGTAATACGTAGTCCATGAGCGATCAACCTATGACAAGTACGTGACTGTAAACCGGCCAATATCTTACCCCCGGCGACCGGGGGTTCTCAGCCGGGCTGCCCGCCCGGCGATAAAAATCATTCGCGAGTTTATCCCTTTCCGGGCCGCCCGGCGCGCCTGCGCTTCGTTCAGGAAAACGTAGGGATTTCGCCGTCGAAAACCACCAGGCGGTCGATGAAATCGGCCATGTAGGTTTTCATTTCCTGATGCGCGGGCGACACCTGATAGCGGTCATGCGCCGCGCTGTCCGCAAAGGCCGCCACCACGGCATGCGTCAGGCCATCGGCGCGGCTGGCCTGATTGGGCCGGAACGCATAACCCGACACCCCGTCGCATTCGGCCAGGATCCGCTCGCAATAGCCTTGAACGCGGGCATGAAAATCGCCATCGGCGGCGGGCGACAGTTGCAACATCACCACATGCAGAAACATCAGGACTCCTTTTTAGCGCTCGTCGCCGCCAACCAGGCGCGCGACACCAAGCCCATGATGCCGTCTCGAAACAGCAGCACGCACAGGACGAAGATTGCCCCCTGCACGATCAGCACCCACGAACCCAGCGGCGCCAGATAGTTTTGCAGGGACACGAACGTCAGGGCGCCGACCAGCGGACCAAACACCGTGCCGATGCCGCCCAGAAGCGCCATCAGCACCACCTCGCCATTGGCGTGCCAGTGCACGTCTGTCAGCGACGCTACGCCGAACACCAGCACCTTCAGCCCACCCGCCAAGCCCGCCACCGAGGCCGACAGCGTGAACGCCAGCAGCTTGTAGCGCGACGTGGAATAGCCCAGGGACCGCGCCCGCTGCTCGTTGTCGCGCACCGACCGGATCACTTCACCGAACGGGGAATTCAGCACGCGCAGCACGAAGGCATAGCCCAGGGCAAATACCGCCAGCGTGAAGTAGTACATCGGCATCACGTTTTGCAGATCGAAAATGCCGAACAGCTTGCCGCGCGGCACGCTTTGCAAGCCGTCCTCGCCGCCCGTGAAGCCCGCCTGCACCGCAATGAAGTAGACCAGTTGCGACAGCGCCAGGGTGATCATCGCGAAGTAGATGCCCTGACGGCGGATGGCGATGGCGCCGAACACCAGCCCCAGCAAGCCGCCAGTGACCACGCCCGCCAATAGCCCTAATTCAGGCGTGGCGCCCAGCAGCTTCATGACGATGCCGGTTGCATACGCCGCCGCACCAAAAAACGCGGCATGGCCGAACGACAGCAAGCCCACGTAGCCAACCAGCAGATTGAATGCCGCGGCAAACAGCGCAAAGCACAGCACCTTCATCAAAAACGTGGGGTAGACGAACCACGGCGCGGCCAAGGCCACCACGGCCAGCACCGCCATCGCCACGCGCATGGCGCGGCGGCTCAGTTGCACCGGTTGGCGCGTGGCTTCGGCGGCCAGCACGTTTTGCACCTGCAAAGGCTTGCCGAACAGCCCGGCCGGCTTGCACAGCAGCACCAGCACCATGATGATGAAGATCGCCAGGTTGGCGGCCTCGGGGTAGAACACCTTGGTCAGGCCTTCGATGATGCCCAGCCCGAAGCCACTGACGATGGCGCCCATGATGGACCCCATGCCGCCAATCACCACCACCGCGAACACCACCACGACCAGGTTCGACCCCATCATCGGGCTCACCTGATAGATGGGCGCCGCGATCACGCCCGCCACCGAGGCCAGCGCCACGCCCAGCGCGTAGGTCAGCGTGATCAGCAAGGGCACGTTGATGCCGAACGAGCGCACGATGGTGGGGTTCTCGGTGGCGGCGCGCAGCATGGCGCCCACGCGCGTTTTCTCGATCAGCACCCATACCGCCAGGCACAGCACCAGCGACACCACCACCGCCCAGCCGCGGTACCAAGGCAGGAACATGAAGCCCAGGTTCACACCCCCGGTCAGCGCCTTGGGAATGGTGTAGGGCAGGCCCGACACGCCATAGGCCTGACGCAGCCCGCCTTCAATCAGAAGGGCAATGCCAAAGGTCAGCAGCAGCCCATACAAGTGGTCCATGCGATAGGTGCGGGAAATCAACAGGCGTTCAACCACGACGGCGAACACCGCCATGATCAGCGGCACCAGCACCAGCGCGGCCCAGTAGTTCACGCCCAGGTAATTCAGCAGCATCCAGGCCAGAAACGCGCCGGCCGTGTACTGCGCGCCATGGGCGAAGTTGATGATGTTCAACAAGCCGAAAATCACCGCCAGCCCAATCGAGAGCAAGGCGTAGAAAGAGCCGTTGATCAGGCCAAGCAGAAGCTGGCCGAACAGCGCCGAGGACGGCACACCGAAAATTTCGAACACAGGAATTCTCCTTTCAGACGCCCAGGCGGCGTGCGATCCGGGCGGGATCGCGGCGCGCCTCATCCGCCGACAACTGATCCACCACGCAGCCGTGCTCCATGACGTAGTGGCGGTCGGCCACCTTGGTCGCGAAGCGGAAGTTCTGCTCGACCAGCACGATGGTGAAGCCGCGCGCTTTCAACGTGCGGATGGCTTGACCAATCTGCTGCACGATGACGGGCGCCAGGCCTTCGGTGGGCTCGTCCAGCAGGATCAATTGCGCGCCCGTGCGCAGGATGCGCGCGATGGCCAACATCTGCTGCTCGCCGCCCGACAGGTTGCCGCCGGAACTGGCGCTGCGTTCACGCAGGTTGGGAAACAGCGTGTAGATCTCGTCCAACGACATGCCGCCGTCGGCCAGCCGGGGCGGCAGCATCAGGTTTTCCGTGACGCTAAGGCTGCGGAACACCGCGCGCTCTTCGGGGCAATAGACCACGCCCAGACGCGGAATGCGGTGCGGCGCCATGCCCACGGTTTCTTGTCCGTTCAGCCGAATGGAGCCGCGCCGCTTGTCCATGATGCCCATGATGGCGCGCAAGGTGGTCGTCTTGCCGGCGCCGTTGCGGCCCAGGATGGTGACGAGCTCGCCCCGATTCACGTCGATGTTCACGCCATGCAGCACGTGCGATTCGCCGTACCAGGCGTTAAGGTCTTTGATCGCCAGCATGTCAGTGCGCCTCCTCGTCCGAACCCATGTACGCGGTGATGACGCGTTCGTCGCGCGACACCGCCGCGTAGTCGCCCTGCGCCAGCACGGCGCCGCGCGCCAGCACGGTGATGGTGTCGGACAGATCCGCCACCACGGACAGGTTGTGCTCAACCATCAGGATGCTGCGCTTGACCGACACGCGCCGGATCAGCGCCGTGATGCGGACTACGTCTTCCTGGCCCAGGCCAGCCATGGGTTCGTCCAGCAGCATGATCTCGGGGTCCAGCGCCAGCGTCATCGCGATTTCAAGCGCGCGCTTGCGGCCGTAAGGCAAAAGAGCCGCCGTCGCGTCCGCCAGGTTGGCCAGGCCGACCGCGTCCAGCAGTTCCATCGCGCGTTCGTTCAGGTGGTCCACACTGCGCCGGCTGCGCCAGAAGCGCATGCCGTCGCCATGCTGGCGCATCAGCGCCACGCGCATGTTCTGCAGCACCGTCAGGCCCAGGAACACCGCCGAGATCTGGAATGAGCGCACGATGCCAAGGCGCGCGATCTGTTCAGGCGCCAGCGCCGTGATGTCGCGGCCTCGGTAGTGGATGACACCTTCATCGGGCGTCAGGAACTTGGTCAGAAGGTTGAAGCAGGTGGTTTTGCCGGCGCCATTGGGGCCGATCAGGGCGTGGATGGAGCCTTCGTGCAGGGCAAGGGTCACGCCGTCAACGGCATTGAAGCCGCCAAAGCGCTTGACCAGCCCCTGGGCGGATAGAACCGCTTGGGTGCTTGGGGTCGTCATGATGGGCCTCTTACATGCGGGCCAACAGGCCGCCGTCGATCGCCAGGACATGCCCGTTGACGAACGAAGCGGCCTTCGAGGCCAGATACACCACGGCGGGCGCGACATCTTCCGGAGTGGCCCAGCGGCCCACCGGCACCGATGTAGATAGGAACGATTGAAACTGCGGGTTGTCTTGCAGGCCTTGCGTGAAATCGGTGCGTACGAAACCCGGCGCCAGCGCGTTGCAGGTGACCCCGCTGGCGCCGCATTCCACGGCCAAGGCGCGCGTGAACGCAGCGATGGCGCCCTTGGCGGTGGCGTAGGCCGCAATGTTGGGCATGGTGGCCTGCCCCGCCACGGAAGACATCAGCACAATGCGGCCAAAGCCGCGCTTGCCCATGCCCGGCAGCACGGCGCGCGCGCAATGGAAGGCGCCGTTCACATGCACGTTCTGCAACGCCTGCCATTCGGCGGGCGTCATCTCGACCACGGGTTTGCGATTTTGATTGCCGGCGTTGCTGACCAACACGTCAATGGCCAGGCCCGCGTTTTCCAACTGAGCCACTGCGTCGGCGACCGCGCCGGCATCCGCCACGTCGAAAGGCACGCCATGGGCCGCGATGCCCTGCGCCGCCAGGCTGGCAACGGCCGTGTCGCAGGCAGCTTGCGACAGGTCGTTGACCACCACCCTTGCACCCGCTCGGCCCAGCGCTTCGGCAATGGCGTAGCCCAGCCCCCGTGCCGCGCCCGTTACCAGCGCGACGCGTCCCGCCAGACCGAACGTCTGGTCCAGATAGTCGTGTTTCAAGCTTGTCTCCTTGTTTTATATGCACCGAATCTCTAGGTCCGGCCTGTGTCGTCCTTGCTTTTCGGCTGCAAAAACAAAGTTGACATCAATCTCAATATACGCGACTATTTTTAAACGCTCAATAACAAGATTCTTGCTTTATCTTCGATAACGAGTAATGGCTAGGAGACAATCATGGCCCTTGAAACCCCCGGCTGCCCCGCGGCCAATGCGCTGCCGCCATTGGCATCGCGCTTCCTGAAAGTGGCCGAGCTGCCCTGGAAGCCCACGCAGGTGGAAGGCATCGACATGAAGGTGCTGATGCAGGACAAGGAAAGCGGCCTGCTGACCGCCCTGTTCCGTTGGCAGCCCGGCACCGAACTGCCGCTGCACGAACACGTGGAAGTGGAACAAACCTATGTGCTGGAAGGCTCCATCGTGGACGCCGAAGGCGAGGTCTGCGCGGGCGACTATGTCTGGCGTCCGCGCGGCAACCAGCATGTGGCCCGCGCGCCCAACGGCGCGCTGGTGCTCAGCTTTTTCCTCAAGCCCAATCTGTTCATCGACGCCTACGCTGGCCAGACGCTGGAATAGGCCGACCGGCTTTTCAACCCTGCAAGACCCTGCACTAACCCGCATGACCGCCCGGCACAGGGCGGCGCGCAAAAGAACTAGCCCCCAAGGAGACACCCCATGAAGACCCGTTTCAAGAACAGCCTTGCCGCCTGCGTGTTGGGCGTCCTGTCCGTGCCCGCCATGGCGCAGGTATCGGACGATGTCGTGAAGATCGGCGTGCTGGGCGACCAGTCCGGCATGATGGCGGACCTGTCCGGCAAGTTTGGCGTCGAGGCAGTGAAGATGGCAGTTGAGGATTTCGGCGGCACCGTGCTGGGCAAGCCCATCGAAGTGATCTCGGCAGACCATCAGAACAAGGTGGACATCGGGGTGTCGGTCGCGCGCCGCTGGTACGAGAACGACAAGGTGGACCTGATTCTGGATGTGCCCAACTCGGCCATCGCCCTGGCCGTGCAGGACCTGACCCGCCAGATGAAGCGCGTGGTGATCTTCACCAGCGCGGGCTCGGCCGACCTGACGGGCAAGGCGTGTTCGCCCAACGGCATGCACTGGACCTACGACACTTATGCCTACGCCACCGGCGTGGCTAACGGCGTGATCGAAGACGGCGGCAAGAGCTGGTTCTTCATCACATCCGACTACGCCTTCGGCCATTCGCTGGAACGCGACGCCATGGCCGTGGTGAAGGCCAAGGGCGGGCAAGTGGTGGGCAGTGTGCGCCACCCCATCGCCAGCTCGGACTTCTCGTCGTTCCTGTTGCAGGCGCAGGCATCGAAAGCGCAGGTCATCGGCCTGGCCAACGGCAGCGGCGACACCATCAACAGCATCAAGCAGGCGTTCGAATTCGGCATCATGGGCAGCAAGCAACGCGTGGCGGCGCTTTTCATGAGCATCGTCGACGTGCGCAGCGTGGGGCTGGAATATGCACAAGGGCTGAACCTGGTGGAACCCTTCTACTGGGACCAGGACGACAAGGCGCGCCAGTGGTCCGAACGCTACTTCAAGCGCACCGGCCGCATGCCGTCGATGGTGCAGGCCAGCAACTACAGCGCCACGATGCACTACCTGAACGCCATCAAGGCAGCGGGTTCGGATGCGTCGGAACCCGTGCTGAAGAAAATGCACGAGACCCCCATCAATGACTTCATGACCGAGAACGGACGCATCCGTGAAGACGGGCGCATCATGCGCGACCTGTACCTGTTCCAGGTCAAGAAGCCGTCGGAGTCCAAGCGCGATTGGGACTACTACAAGCTGGTGCGCAAGATTCCGGCCGAACAGGCGTTCCGCCCGCTCAAGGAAGGCGGCTGCTCGCTGGTGAAGTCGTGATGGACGGCGCGCTGTCGCTCTTGGCTGGCAAGCGCGCCGTGGTCACGGGGGGCGCCAACCCCCGTGGCATCGGCGCGGCGGTCGTCGACCTGTTTCTTGCGCAGGGCGCCAGCGTCGCGGTGCTGGACTACGCCTACCCCGAGGGCGGCGCCAGCACCCTGACCGATCGCCGCGTCAACCTGCACTGCGACGTCTCGCGCGGCGTCTCGTGCGAGGCCGCCCTGGAACTGGCCAATGCGGCCCTGGGCGGCATCGACGTGCTGGTCAACAACGCCGGCATCGTCGCCGCCACACGCATCTGGGATTTGCCCGAAGATGAATTCCGCCGCATGGTCGACGTCAACCTGACCGGCACCTACAACGTGACGCATGCCGCCCTGCCCGCGCTGCTGGAGAGCACGCGGCAACCGGCCATCGTCAACCTGGGATCCACCGCCGCCTTGCGCGGCGGCGGGTTGCTGGGCGGTTCGCATTACGCGGCGTCCAAGGGCGGGGTCATCAGCTTCACCAAAGCGCTGGCGCGCGAATTGGGCCCGCGCGGCGTGCGCGCCAACTGCGTGGCGCCGGGCATTATTGAAACCGACATGACGCTGGGAAAATTCGGCGAAAATTGGGAACAAGAACTCAAACAGGGCATTCCGCTGCAACGTTTCGGCTCACCCGCCGAAGTGGCGCAAGCCATTCTTTTCCTGGCCTCGGACCTGTCCTCGTATTCAACCGGCATCGTGGTCGACGTCAACGGCGGCTTCCACATTCACTAGGCACGTCCCGAAGCAATGAGCACTCCCGATCGCATGCTGTCCATACTCGACCTTTTTCGCGACGACACCACCGCCGCGTTCCAGGAGGACGTCATGGCGCATCTGGATTGCTCGCGCGCCACGGCGTATCGGTATTTGAAGTCATTGACCGAAAGCGGGCTGCTGGCGCCCACGGCGGGCGGCGCCTATGTGCTGGGTTCACGCATCATTGAACTGGACCGCCATCTGCGTCAGCATGATCCCTTGATGCGCGCCGCGCGCGACGTCATGCGCGCCACGGGCGACGAACTGCACGCCAACCTGATGCTATGCAGCTATTACGGCGACAAGGTCATGTGCGTGGACCGCTACTGGACCGACAACTCCATCGAATCGAGCTACGCGCGCGGCCGGCCCTTTCCCATGTTCCGGGGCGCCACGGCCAAGCCTATCCTGGCGAACCTGCCGCCCTATCAGTTGCGCAACCTGATGCTGTGGCACGCGGCCGAAATCCGCGAGGCCGGCCTGGGCGAAGACTGGGACGAATTCCGCGCCAACCTGAAACGGCTGCGCACGGCGGGCGTGTGTGTGTCGCACGGCGAGGTCGATCGCGGCCTGATGGGGATCGGCGCGGCCATCTTCAGCCCCGAGCAAAAAGTGGTGGGCAGCCTGGTGTTCATTGCCGCCCAGGCGCATACGTCGCCACAGCGCCTGGAGGTATTGCAGGCGCGCATCCAGGTGGCGGCGGCCGAGGTGTCGCAGAACCTGCAAGCCCCACAAAGCAACGGCGCGGCGGCAATCGGCATCATGCCGTCGCGGCCACGCCGCATCAGGGCCCCGGCCGGTGCAGCACCGGCGCGGACCAAAGCCTGATCAGGCCTTGTTGTAGCGTTCGACGCTGTTCACGATTTCTTCGTGAGCGGCGTCCACGCCCTTCCAACCCTTGACCTTGACCCACTTGCCCTTTTCGAGATCTTTGTAGTGCTCGAAAAAGTGCTGGATGCGGGCGACGTCTTCGGTCGGCAGGTCTTCGTACGACTTGATGTTGCGGTACGGGGGGTACAGCTTTTCGATCGGCACGGCCAAGAGCTTGGCGTCACCGCCCGACTCATCGTCCATTTCCAGCACGCCGATGGCGCGGCAGCGCACCACGGCGCCGATCTGGATGGGGAACGGGGTCAGGACCAGCACGTCGGCGGGGTCGCCGTCTTCCGACAGGGTTTGCGGGATGTAGCCGTAGTTGCACGGGTAGTGCATGGCGGTCAGCATGAAGCGGTCAACGAAAATCGCGCCCGTGTCCTTGTCGACCTCGTACTTCACCGGGTCGGCGTTCATGGGGATTTCGATGATGACGTTGAAGTCTTCCGGCAGCTTCTTGCCAGGGGAGACGCGATCAAGACTCATGATTCAACCTTGTTGTTTGTCTGAAGAAATGTTCAAAGCGAGCCGTCGTCCTTGAACGGCGGCTTGGTCGCCGGCACGGGGGCCGACGCCGGGGCGGGCGCGGGCTTCGGGCTGGTGGCAGGCGCCTGCGAATACGTGGGCACGGGGTCATCGAAAGCCGCCGCCGGAATCGGGGCGCTGTCGAAGTACTCGTCAATGTCGGACGTGCCGCCAGCCAGCGGCGCGTCTTCGGGCGCCAGCGCGCGGTCGCGCTGGTCGCGGCTGACGCGGGCATCCGGGTCCAGCACGTAATCAGAGGCCGAGGCCGCCACGGCGGGCGGCAGCGGCAGGTAATCGCCAGCGATATCGGCGTCGCCATCCGTGTCAGACAAGCCCACCGCATAGCCGCCTTCGGCGTCTACACGATACGGGTCTGAGCCGGTATCCGCGGCGGGCAGCGCGCCGTCGGCGGCCAGTACCGGCAGCGCCATGCTGGCGGCGGTTGCCAGGCGCCAGTGCCGCATTGCGTCAGCAGGCCGGTCAAGGCGGTCATACAGGCTACCCAGCAAGGCGTGCGTTTGTGCATCGCTGCGCCGGCTGAGACTGCGCAACAGGTACCGTTCGGCCTGGCCCCACAACTGGCCGTTCAGGCAGAGCATGCCCAATGCGGTGAGCAGGTCGGGGTCGGTCGGGCGCTGCTGCAGCCATGTCTCGGCCTTGGCCAGACGGCGCGACACCTGCTCGGCTTCACAGCGGGCGTAAGCCGCCACCAAGGTCGGATTGAACTTGACGGCAATGGCGGCTTCCAGCACGCGCGCCGCTTCGTTGGCTTCGCCAGCGGCATCAAAGGCAGCCGCACCGGACAAGGCGACGTCGGGCAGCAGGCGCTCTTCGGCTTTCAAGTCTTTCCAGATGGCGCGCCAGGCGTCGCCATGGGCGGCTGCGCGCAAACGCGCCGCGCCGGAAGCGTCGATCAGCGCATCGGCTTCGGAGCGGGCCAGCGCATTGCGGCGCACCAGGCCCCGAGCCAGGGTAAAGACTTGTTCATGGTGATGCAGCGCGGTGTGTGCGCGCAGCAGCAGGCGCATCGTGTGCAGGTGGCGAGCGCCGCCGTCAGCCAGGGGCGCAAGCACCGCCAGCGCGCGTTCGGGACGGCCCTGGTCCAGCAGCATATCGGCCGACACCGTTGCGGCGGCTTCAACCATGCCCGGGTCCGTGCCAGCCTGCTCTTGCGCGGTGGCCAACAGACGGTCGCGGCGATCGAACTCGCCCAAGCCGTGCGCGGCACGCGCCGCCGACAAGGCCGCCAGCACGCGGCGCGTCTGCACCTTGGTCTGGTCGAGCAGCTTGGTCAGGTCTTTCTCGGCCACGGCGTAGCGGCCTTCAAGCAGGCCGATCCAGCCGCGTTCCAGCAATTCGTGGTCGCGCGCCTGCGCACGCTTGCCGCGCCACACGCGAACGCGGTCCGGAATGGCAAGCAGCCACGCCAGAAGACGCAGCCCCACATAAAGCACGATGAAGGTTGCTACGATCAGCAGCACCGCCAGCGTGAGCGACATGTTGATGCGCCACGGCCAGACCAGCAACAGCACGTTGCCGGAATGCGAGCGCAGCACCACCGCCAGGGCGACGGCGATGACGGCGAGCAGCAGTGTCCAGAACCAAGTACGCATAAGGTTCAGTCCTGCTCGCTGGTCTTGAAGCCCGCGGCGCGCAAGGCGGCCACGGCGTTCAAGCTGTCGGCCACATCAGGCATGCGCACGGCGATGTCGGTCTGGGCCAACTCGCGTGCCAGCGTTTGCGCGGCGACGGTGTCGGGGGAGCGGCTGTCAAAATACTTGGACAAGGTCACGCCCACGTTGTCGAGCTCGCTCTTCCAGATGGCAGGCTGACGCATCAGCATGGCCAATTGAACGGTCAGCAGGCGCTGGCGCAGCGTGCCGCGCACCTGGTCGGCCTGTTCTGGCGACAGCAGCAGCGCGGCGGGTTCGTCAACGCGCTGAATGGTGATCAAGCCGCCCAGTTCCTGGGCCAGTGCCGAGCCGGCACGGCCGGGCCAGGAGACGACCTCGGCACGCCAGCGCTGCCACCACGGCGCGTCGGCGGGCAGGCCGGCTTGCGGATCAATGGCGGGCGCGGGTGCGGCAGCCGGTTGGGCTTCACCAGCGGCGGCCACGCCCGGCGCCACGGCATCGGGCACCAGCAGCGGCGCCTTGCCCACCAGCGCCACCAGGCGTTCGATGCGTGCGGATTGGGCGGGGATATCCACCGTGGACACCGCGCGCAGGCGGTCCAGGTCGCCGTTGATGGCTTGCTGCAGGCTGGAGAAACGCGGGCGGTCGGCACGCGCCAGACGCGATTGCGCGGTTTCCAGCGCAACGATGGCGTTGGAGACGTTGCCGGCCAGGCGCAATTGCTGATTGGCAATGGTCAGAAGTCGCTCAACGTCGTTGGCCAGCAGTTCATCGCTGGCGCTGTCATTGAAGTTCTGCCAGGCCAGTTGCAGCGCGTTGTATTGGCTTTGCGTTTCGCGGACGGTGTCTTCAAGCTCGCCCACGCGGCCAGCTTGCGCCTGGGCCAAGGCCAGCGCTTCGCGCGTGTCCTTGCGCGCCTGTGCGACGTCGGCGGTCAGGGTGTCGATACGGGAAGCCACCTCGCGCCCGGCGGACACGAACTGGGTGCGTTGTTTCCAGAGCGCATAACCCAGGCCCACGGCCAGCAGGATGACGATTATCAGGGCGGTGACCAAGGGGCCATTGCCGCGCTTGGCCGGACGGGCCTTGACGGGATCGGCCGGGGCCGATGCGGGCGCGCTTGCGCCCGGGGCGGCCGTTTGAACGACCGGATCGGTAGCGGGAGTCTTGTCTGTCATGACGCGATTGTATTCGGTGTCAGTCCGATGCAACGAATCAAGCAGCAACAAAAGCCTGGAATATCGACTCGTCGTTGGGCAAGCAGATTTTTACCATTGCTGGCCCGTCGGCGCCATGACAGGCCGGTGGGACGCGGCGCGCCAGCGACGGGTGCGTCAACACAAAACGGCATTGTTGCCACCATGAGGCAAGGCCCGCCGCGTCCAGGTTCGCGCGTATGGCATCCGCGCCTTCCCCGCTGGTGATGAGCCAGGTGGCGCGAACGCCCGCGTCCGCCCAGCGCCGCAACGCCGCCAGCGCCTCGGCATCCCAGACAGCCGGACGCCTGAGATAGGCCGCATGGCGCGTCACGACGGCGCCGTGAGCCTCAAGCTTGTCGCCCAGCCAGTCGCGGCCCTGTGTGCCGCGCACCAGCAGCACGCGGGACGGCAAGCCGGGCAAGCCGCAAAGGACCTTCCACAAGGCTTCGGAATCGTGGCTGGGCGCGTCGTCGCCGGGATGCAGGACTGTTGTATTCGCGCAAAAGGCGGCCGATTCGCGCAACGCTTGCGCGCTGGCGGGGCCCACTGTGGCGGCGATTACATCAGCGGGCCACACGCCTTCGCCATGCGCGACTGAAAGTTGCCGCAGGTATTGCTTGGCCGCGTTGCCACTGACGAACACAACCATGTCGAAGTCCGCCGGACGCGGCACCTGCGCGGCGGGAACCTCGAATGCATGGATTTCCAGGGCTGGAAGCGTGCAAGCCAACCAGCCGGCGTCGGTCAGACGGCCGGCCAGCGCCTCGTTACGGCCCTCGGGCCGCGTCAGGACGGCGACTCGGGCGGGGCTGGACATCAGTCCGGCCGAGGATCGGCTTGCAGCAGTTCCTGGAGGATGACGGCGGCGCCGGCATCCAGCAGCTCTTGTGCAGCAGCTTCGCCCAGCGTTTCAGCATCGGCCACGGGGCCGCTGTGGGCCGTACGGACCATGCGTACGCCATCCGGCGAGGCCACCAGTGCGCGTAGCGACAGCGTATCGCCCGAGATCTGGGCGAAGGCCGCCAAGGGCACCTGACAGGAGCCGCCCAGCCTGCGCGACACCGCCCGTTCCGCCAGCACGCACGACGTGGTGGGCGCGCTGATCAGCGGCGCCAGCCACGCGCGCATGTCGTCGCGATCGTTGCGGATTTCGATGCCCAACGCGCCCTGCCCCGCGGCCGGCAGGCTATCGGCGGGGTCCAGCAGGCTGCTGATACGCGCCCCCAGGCCCAGGCGTTCCAGGCCGGCGGCGGCAAGCACAATGGCGTCGTATTCGCCTTTGTCCAGCTTGCCCAGGCGGGTGTCCAGGTTGCCGCGCAGCGGCTTGACCACCAGCTCCGGAAAGCGCGCGCGTATCTGCGATTCGCGGCGCAGGCTGGACGTACCCACGACGGCACCCGCTGGCAGATCAGCCAGGCTGGCATAGCGATTGGAGACGAAGGCGTCGCGCGGGTCCGCGCGATCAAGAATTGCGCAGAGCTCGAACGGAGCTTGCAGATCCACCGGCACGTCCTTCAAGGAGTGCACGGCCAGATCAGCGCGTCCGTCGAGCAACGCGTTTTCAAGTTCCTTGACGAACAAACCTTTGCCACCGACCTTGGACAAGGTTCTGTCCAGGATCTGATCGCCTCGGGTCGTCAGGGTAAGAAGCTCAACTGCGCACGCTGGGTACAGCGTGCGCAGTCGGTCACGCACATGCTCAGCTTGCCAAAGGGCAAGCCGGCTGGCGCGGGTCGCGATGACCAGGCGTTGCGGAAGAGACACGAGCGGTCATCAAACGAAATTGGAGACGATGACCGTCGCGACTATCCCGAGGATGGCCAGCACGAAAAGGCCCTGAAGGAGGCTCAGGCCCGATTCGGATTGCTGGGGATCGACGGATCTACGCAGACTCATGTGCTGATTCCTTGGAAGCGGTTTTGCGGCTTGCAAGCCACCGTCCAAGGACAACAACGAGCAAGGCGCCGATAATTTCTGCAGCGATTTTAACCGTAGTCGGCTGCACACCGAATTGACGTTCGACAACCACATCGGTAATCAGCATGCCGCCCGCGATCCAGCCCAAGAGAGCCGCGCCAAAGGTAACAACCAGCGGATACTTGTCGATCAGCTTCAGAACCAGCGTGCTGCCCCAGATGATGATCGGCACACTGACGATCAGGCCGAAGGCGACCAGGCCGATCTGATGGTCGGCGTGGGCGTTCTGGGCCGCGCCGGCAATGGCGATCACGTTGTCCAGGCTCATCACGAAGTCGGCGATGATGATGGTCTTGATGGCGGCGGCGATGGACGTTCCGCCCTTCACATTGCCATGCGCGTCGTCTTCGGGGATCAGGAGCTTGACGCCGATCCAGACCAGCAGCAAACCGCCAACGACCTTCAGGAACGGAATCGACAGAAGCGTCAATGCAAAAGCGATCAGCACGACACGCAGGATGATGGCGCCCGCGGTGCCCCAAAGAATGCCCTGCATGCGCTGCTTGGGCGCCAAATTGCGGCACGCCAACGCGATCACGACCGCGTTATCGCCGCCGAGCAGGATGTCGATGAGAATGATCTGGAATACCGCTGCCCAACTCAGCGTCTGGAAAAACTCAAGCACTATAGAACCCCCGAAGGCATTTATGAAAAGAAAGGCCGGTCCCGAGCCGGCCATCCCGCCGCGCCGCGCGCGGCACGGCAGGATCATTCAAAACAACTGATTATTGTAATTCAGCTTTCATTCAGCTTTCTGGCGCATCAGTAAAACTTTACCAATCGCCAACACCAGCACCGCGCCCAGTGCGCCCGTCATCAGCGCGAAGCTGTGATGGGTAATGCCCAAGGCCGCGTCAATACGGGCCACCGGCTCCTGCAAGGCGGGGTCTCCGACCAGCAACTCGCCAGCGATAAAGCCCAGCAACGCCGCACCCACCCAGACGATGACGGGGAAGCGCTCGATGACCTTCAAAAGCAGCGTGCTGCCAAAGATGACCAAGGGGATGCTGATGGCCAGGCCCAACACCAGCAAAGTCGTATCGCCCATTGCCGCGGCGGCGACGGCCACCACGTTGTCCAGGCTCATGACCAAGTCGGCGATCATGATAGTGCGAATCGCGGTCAGCAGATTACCTTGCGTCTTGCCCGCGCCATCTTCTTCGCCTTCCGGCAACAGCAGCGTCACGCCGATGTAGACCAGGAGCAACGCGCCGATCAGCTTCAAGTACGGCAACAGCAACAACTTGGCGGCTACCAAGGTCAGCACGATACGCATGATGATCGCGGCGGCCGAGCCGATCGTGATCGCTTTCTTTTGCTGCGCCGGAGGCAGCGAACGCGCCGCCAGCGCAATGACCACGGCGTTGTCGCCCGATAGCAGAATATTGACCCAAATGATCTGGAGCAGCGCTATCCAGAATGCCGCTGAACTGAGTTCCATGCCTCTCTTTCCTAGGTGTTGATCCCCCTAGGACGAACCAAATTAATGGATGAACAATACAAGAGCCGTACTGGCCGTCTTCGTGCGAGCGCGACGGCATTCTTGCTGGGTACGAGCGAAATTTCTTTCATTATAGTTTCGTTCAGCTTGCCGAATGGTTGCACGACTGCGTTTTGGAACGCGGGATTACCCTAGGAAAGCACAGAAAATTTTCGCCCTCCCCCGCACGGCGGATGCACG